>JBJTNX010000198.1:0-4313 GCA_046074325.1 Sphingomonadales bacterium | reverse complement strand
ACCGACTTGAGTTGCTCATGGGTGTACCCTCTAAATGGCCCTCCTGAGGCAGTGAGGTAGATTTTCTCAATAGGATTGTGAAACTCACCCACCAAACACTGAAAAATAGCAGAATGCTCCGAATCAACCGGATAGATGTTGACTCCTTTTTCTTTTGCCAGTTGAGTAATGAGTTCGCCTGCAACCACTAATGTTTCTTTATTGGCAAGTGCAATGGTTTTTCCGGCCTCAATCGCATGAATGGTTGGCTTGAGACCTGCATATCCTACAAGTGCAGTGAGCACTGTGTGTACTTCGGTAGATTCAACCACCTGACACAACGCATCTTGACCCGCATATACGTGAATATCTGCAGACCAAAGCGCATCTTTTACTTTCTGATACTGGCTTTCATCAGTGATGACAACCGAATTTGGTTGAAATTTTAATGCTTGTTCGATGAGCAAATCGGCATTCTTGCCAGCGGTCAAGACCTGTAAATCAAAATATTCAGGATAAGAATCCAACACTTCAAGTGCTTGTGTTCCAATTGAACCAGTCGAGCCTAAAATGGCAATGCCCTTTTTTTCTTGCATAGACAAAGGTAACAAAACGACTTATAAAAAGTTCATGTTACTCCACCGTCACCGACTTTGCCAAATTTCTTGGTTGGTCAACGTTACAACCACGCATGACGGCAATGTGGTAAGAAAGTAATTGGAGCGGAATAGTTGCCAATAATGGTACTAAGAATTCGTCTACTTCAGGAATTTCGATCACGTGGTCGGCCATGTGTCGAACTTGTTCGTCTCCTTCAGTAACAATTGCAATGACCTTTCCTTTGCGCGCCTTCACCTCTTGAATATTAGAAACAACCTTTTCATAAGACGTGCCTTGAGTTGCAATCACGATAATTGGCATGTTTTCGTCGATTAGGGCAATTGGGCCGTGTTTCATTTCGGCAGCAGGGTAGCCTTCGGCGTGGATATAAGAAATTTCTTTGAGTTTGAGTGCGCCTTCTAATGCCACAGGAAAAGAGCTTCCGCGGCCAAGATAAAGCGCATTCGCAGCATCTTTATAAATAGCGGAAATCTTTTCAATGGCAGCGTCGGTTTCTAGGACACGTTTGACTTTGTCCGGAATGGCCTCAAGTTCGGCCAATAATTGGCGGAATTTGGATTCAGAAATGGTGCCTTTTTTATGAGCCAAAGACAATGCCATTAGCGTAAGTACAGTGACTTGTGCGGTAAAAGCTTTGGTAGAAGCCACACCAATTTCTGGACCAGCGTGGGTATAAGAACCCGCGTCAGTGATGCGCGCAATTGAAGACCCTACAACATTGCAAATACCTAGAATGGTTGCGCCTTTAGATTTAGCGAGTTCAAGAGCAGCTAGTGTATCGGCAGTTTCGCCAGACTGAGAAATTGCGATCACGACATCGTTTTCACTGAGAATCGGATTGCGGTAACGGAATTCACTAGCGTATTCAACCTCTACATTGATGCGGGCGAGGTCTTCGATGAGGTATTCCCCCACCAATCCGGCATGCCAAGAGGTGCCACAGGCCACAATAATGAGGCGGTTGGCAGAAATCATTTTTTGTTCGTAGTCTCGGATTCCGCCGAGTGCTACCCAAGCCTCTTCTGAGTTCAGGCGTCCTCTGAAACAATCGTGAATGGAACGCGGTTGTTCGTGGATTTCTTTGAGCATAAAGTGCTCGTAGCCGCCTTTTTCCAATGCTTCGAGCTCGAGTTCCAGTTCTTGAAAGAACGGCGTCTTTTGCTGATCAGCAATGTCGTAAAGCTTTAGGCCTTCTTCTAGGTCAATGACCGCGACTTCTTCGTCGTTTAGATAGACGACTTTTTTGGTGTATTCGACAATTGGCGTAGCATCTGAGGCACAGTAGTAAGCGCCGTCTGAGCCAATACCAACTACCAAGGGACTACTCTTGCGGGCAGCGACTAAACGGTTTGGATAATCTGAAGAGAGTGCAACTATTGCATATGCACCGACGACATGGTTGAGCGCCAAACGCAGGGCTTCTCCAAACCATACGTTTTCTTTTTTTTGAATGTAATCAACTAAATGTACGACGACCTCTGTATCTGTTTCACTTTTGAAAACATACCCGTTTTTTAAGAGCTCTTTCTTGAGCACGTCGTAATTCTCAATAATGCCGTTATGAATGAGGGCAATTTTGCCATCCATGGAGGTGTGTGGATGTGAATTAACATCAGAAGGCTCACCGTGGGTTGCCCAACGTGTGTGCCCGATACCGGCATGGCCACTTTTATTTTGATTGGCAGCAAAATCTTCTAAGTTGCTTACCTTACCAACTCTTTTGTAAACGTTGAGCTGGCCGTTGTCTAATAAAGCGACACCTGCGCTATCGTAACCGCGGTATTCCAATCTTTTAAGTCCTTTGATGACAACCGGATAGGCTTCGTTCTTTCCGATATAGGCTACGATTCCACACATAATTAATAAGTAGTATAAGTGACGACGAGTTTGGGTTTTTTCTTGTTGTTGGTTTGGGTGCCATTAAAAACAATGCGCTCAGCAGAATTTCTGAAGAATAATGGTGAAACAACAATTCCTGTGTTTTCTAATTTGCCATTAACCAACGATTGGACATACGCCCGGAGGTCTAAATCGTACTGCTTGTTTACATCCGAATATAAACCAGCAATGCCCAAAGAGGTGAAATAAATATCTGAAGCAGCCAATTTACTTGCTGCAGTAACCCGAGAACCCGGTTTGTAGCGATAACCCGCTTGAAACTGTACTGGCAAACTGAGGTCGGCACGATGAATAACAATGTTGTCTGGGAGTTGGTCAAGTCCAGGGATTTTTACCATGGCGCGCAACTTGTTGGCCTGCGCATAAAATGTCTTTTGTCCGAGGGTGGTGTCTGCTAACAAAGCTGCCACTGGTGTGTTGGATTGGTCGTGATTAACTTGCGTAAAATCGGCACAGTTTGTATTGATCGTAAAGTCGTAAGTCTTGGAAACACCAGCTTGTTTGAAGTAAATGGTCAATTTTGAAGCGGCGTTGTTGTTGATGTCAAAATATAAAATTGCGCCTTTACCAACTGCTTGAGTCGGATTGTTGGTGGTTATTTGAAGCCCCTTGAAGTATTCTTGAAATGCGGCATTCGAAGCAAAAGTGCTCGGATTGGTATTGGATTGGTTAATGAAATCCCAGGCACGATTGGTATCTAAATGAATGCGTAATTGTGGGTCAACGGCAGCGCCTGCAACAACAGCATCGTTAATTGGGTCTGGGTTGATAGTGCCCTGACCAGCGGCAACCCAGTTGGTGCTATTGGTTGGGATACTGGAAAATTGATAATATTTGACAGCTGAGGCGTTTTGGATGGAATCAGCCAATGAATAGACCTCAAAATTTTGTGCGCTAAGTTCTCCGTAGTAGCCGACATACTCTAAAGCCAAGACAAAAGAATCGATGGTGATGAGGGCGGGATCTCCAAAATTGGGATTGAGACCAGGTAAGCGAAACTCTGTAAAAATTGAGGCCGACACTTTTCCAAATTTGGGATCAACATAAGAACCAAGCAATACGTTGGATGCATTCTTGGTTTCCGTTGAATCTTGGACGATTGAATAAGTGTAGAGCTCAAAAGTATCGGTCGTGATGCCGTTTAATAAGACATCTGGATCGATGATTTCTTTTCCTAAACCTGGGTTTTTCTTGGTGCAGGCCGCGCTTACCAGCAACAGGAGCAAAAGTGCACTGAGAACTTTCATGAACTTAGGCAAGAACGTTAGATTCGATTACTTTGTCAAAAAAGAGCGAAAGTTCTTTTCCTTGATGTTCTTCGGCTACGTATCCTTGTTTGAGGATATTAGCTTCATCATAAAGCGCTTGTAATGGGGCAGATAGCGATTCGCTGGCGATATTCACGCCGTCACAGTGAGAGAGGATCACTTTAGTGAGGTTTTCACAGCTGGTGTCTTGGAGGGCTGCTGTAAGGTCGGAAGGGAAGCCATCGAAAGCTAGTTTCTCAGCAAAACGCGAATCCCAAGGTTGATCAAAAGATTCGTTGTATAAGCTGTAAACAACTTTTGTTTCCTTAAAATGTGGGTCCTTGTTGAATATGAATTTGATGTACAAAGCCATAATGCCGGTGAGCCAGCCATGGCAGTGAATCACATCTGGTTGCCAACCAAGTTTTTTAACCGTTTCCAATACGCCACGACAAAAGAACATGGCGCGTTCATCGTTATCGGGATGATATGTGCCGTCTTCTTCTTGTAAACAAGTTTTGCGCTTGAAGTAGTCGTCGTTGTCGATGAAGTAAACCTGCATGCGAG
>JBJTNX010000197.1:0-13712 GCA_046074325.1 Sphingomonadales bacterium | reverse complement strand
ATCACCTCCAAAGCGCAAGGCAATCCAAAAACGGTGGTCTTCCCAGAAGGTGACAACATCAAAATTCTCAAGGCTGCCCAGCAAGCCTACGAAGAAGGCGTTGCATTTCCGATCCTGCTCGGTAAAAAACAACGCATTCTGGACCTCATGTCCGAATACAGCATTGAAATTCCCGATGTTCAAATCATCGATTGTAAATCCGATGACGAAGAAGCGCGCCGCATCCAATACGGCAAAGAGTTTTTTGAACTCCGCAAACGCAAAGGCATCACAGAATACGAAGCGATCAGCCTCATGCGCGAACGCAACTATTTTGGCGCCATGATGCTCAATATGGGCGAGGCAGAAGCAATGGTCACCGGCCTCACACGCAGTTACCGTTCCGTTTTGCGCCCTGCTATCAGTACCATTGGGCTCCAAAAAGATGTCAAGACCATTGCAGGTATGTACATCTTAAACACCAAGAAAGGCCCGCTATTTCTAGCAGACACCACCGTAAACTTGAATCCAAGCGCCGAAGAAATAGCAGAAATCACAGTAAATGTAGCCAAGTTTATTCGTCGACTTAAAGTTCAACCGCGCATTGCCCTATTAAGTTATTCCAACTTTGGCTCCTCTCCGGGTGAAGACCCTGAAAAAATGGCCAAAGCGGTTCGGATCTTACACGAAACCCAACCCAACCTCGTTGTTGACGGAGAAATGCAAGCCAATTTTGCACTAAATGGTGAACTCATGAATGAAAAATTCCCATTCTCATTTTTAGCAAATAAAGAGGTCAATACCCTGATTTTCCCGAACTTATCGGCCGGTAATATCGCCTACAAACTCTTGCAATCAACCAACGAGCATGATGCCATTGGCCCTATCCTTCTGGGAATGCGCAAATCTTTACACGTATTGCAACTCGGTGCCAGCGTCAGAGAAATCATCAGCATGATTAAAATTGCAGTTATTGATGCCCAAAGCCAAGACAAATGATTTCTAGACTCAACGGCCGTCTCATCGAGAAAAACCCTACTGACCTCCTCATTGAGTGCGGAGGGGTTGGCTATGAAGTCAAGATATCACTCAATACCTTCTCGGCTTTACCCAACGACGAAGCCATTATTTTACATACCAAACTGATTGTTCGGGAAGACGCCCATATTTTATACGGTTTTGCTTCCAAAGAGGAAAGAGAAATGTTTGGTCACCTCATCAGTGTATCAGGCATTGGGCCAAACACCGCACTGATCATGCTTTCTTCCATGACGCCAGAAGAAATTGCCCAAGCCATCTTGTCAGAAGACGTCGTAAGCATCCAAAAAATAAAAGGAATTGGCACCAAAACAGCACAGCGCGTCATCATCGATCTCAAAGGCAAGGTATCAAAAATGGAGCTCGGAACCGAGAATATTTTCTCTTCGAACAATAGAAATCGATTTGATGCGTTAATTGCATTAGTTTCGCTTGGTTTTGACAAAAAATCAGCCGAAAAAGTATTGGACAAAATAGATACCGGAAACCAAACCGTCGAACAACTGATCAAAGAAGCGCTAAGACTACTATAACCGTGCAACACAACTACTGGAAGAAATATTTCTCTTTTGGCCTTATGCTTTTAATGGTGTTATTCTCCATTGAAGAAGCATTTGGTCAAGAACCTACCTTGCCTTTTCCGATCACCAATCCACTCAATCCGTTTCAAAATCTCCCACAAAGTTTTGACCTCGGCGACCCAACCAACCTTAACCAAACCATCGTCTACGACCCCAAAACAGGTAGTTTCGTTTTCCGAGACATCATGGGCAAAGACACCTACTTTAGGCCGCCACAAGCCATGACACTCGAAGAATACCTTCTCTACGAAGAAAAAAAGAGTTTCACATTAGACTGGAAAGAAATAGTAGCCGAAGAAAGCGCAGAAAACCGCACCTTTGAACTACCTATTAAAATTGGTTCCAAAGCCTTTGAGAGCTTTTTTGGCTCTGATCAAATCACCATTACGCCTGGTGGAAATCTCGAAATCTCTCTAGGAGCAAATCATTCCAGAGTAGACAACCCTATTTTACCAATGCGCCAGCGCAATATTACGCGCTTTGATTTCAATCAAAACATCAACATGGACATCACCGGCCAAATCGGGACCAACATGAAGGTGAACATGAAATACAACACCCGCGCCAACTTTGACTTTGAAAATATATCCAAATTAGAACGCACGGGAAAAGAAGACGACATCCTACAAAAAATTGCCCTTGGCCAGGTGAGCTTAGAACTACCCACAACCCTTATACCAAGTTCCCAGACCCTTTTTGGATTCAAAACCCAACTCAAATTTGGACGATCCACCGTTGACTTTATTTTAGCCCAATCCAAAGGCAAACGCACTGAAATCAACGTCACTGGCAAGGCACAAGTTCAGAAATTTGAAATTACCGCCGACAACTACGAAGCCAACCGACATTACTTCCTGAATTTATACCACCAACAGCACTATGACACCGCAATGGCTACGTTGCCTGTCGTGAATTCAACCACTTACATCACACGTATCGAAGTATGGGTTACCAACCGCAGCAGCATCACCGAGAACACGCGCAACATCGTTGCTTTCTCTGACCTCGGAGAAGCCAAAGCAAGTAATTGCCAAGGAAATCCGGGCAATTACAGCAGTCAAGAACTTCCAGACAACCAAGCCAATGGCCTTTACGACTGGGCTGCAGCGCAACCGCTTGTGCGCGGTTTCTCCAATGCGGTGCTCGCACTCAGTGCCCAAGTCAATTCACCAGGGCCGTTCAACCAAGCTGTCGACTACGAGAAAGTAGAAAATGCACGCAAACTCAACGAGAACGAATTTACCTACAACGCCCTGCTCGGATACATCTCGTTAAATACCGCACTCAACAACGACGAAGTCTTGGCTGTTGCCTACGAATACACTTACCGCGGCCAGACTTATCAAGTGGGTGAGTTCTCTACCGATGGCGCCAATGGCCAAGAGGCGCTCATTTTAAAACTCATCAAACCGACCATCACCAATCCTAAAAATAAAATTTGGGACCTCATGATGAAAAACGTCTACTCAATCGGCGCCTACCAAGTAGATCAGCTCGGCTTCAAAATTGATATCTATTACAACAACCGCGAAACTTCCGTATTACAACCTTTCTTGCCATTTGACGGCATCGACAAAAAACAAATTGTCACCTTACTTGAAATGGATAAAATCAACCAAAACAACCAACCTTTTTCGGATGGTGTTTTCGATTTTGCGCCATTCAATGTTGTCGGCAACAAAATCGATAACGGAGGTACCATTAATCGTAAGAACGGCCGCATTTTCTTCACCACCGTCGAGCCTTTCGGCAAAACCCTAGCTGAAAAGCTCACTGAAGCAGGTGTACCTGCGCTCTACGTCAATCAACTTTCTTACACCGAGCTCTACGACTCTACCAAAACAGCTGCCCAACAAATCCCGAGCAAAAATCGCTTTGTATTTAAAGGTGAGTTCCAATCTTCTATTTCCTCAGAGATTCCATTGAATGTCATGAATATTCCACAAGGTGCGGTTGTCGTCACAGCCGGTGGAATGCGCTTAGTAGAAGGTGTCGACTATACTGTTGATTATGCATTTAGCCGTGTAAAAATCCTCAATACGGGCATCCTTGAATCCAACACGCCAATTAAAATTTCTATCGAGTCGAATTCTGTTTTTGGTTTCCAAGCTCGCTCCATGATCGGCGGCCGCTACCAATACCGCATCAATGAGAACTTCAAAGTAGGTGCTACTTGGTTGCGCATGATGGAGCGCCCAATTACCCAAAAAGTAGATTTCGGCAGCGAACCATTTAAGAATAATGTGCTGGGTGCAGACTTTGCTTTTCGCACCAATGTTCCCGCACTTACCAGACTCGTCGACCTCCTGCCCGTTATTTCCACAAGCACCATGTCTACCCTCTCGATGTCTGGAGAGGTTGCTACCTTAAGACCTGGTCAGCCGCGCGCCATTAACAAAGAAGGAACCTCCTACATCGACGATTTCGAAGCCTCGCAAAGTGCCATCGACCTCAAGAGCATTGCTGCTTGGCGTTTAGCTTCGGTTCCGCAAGGCCAACCCGATTTATTCCCAGAAGCAGCCAAAAAAGACCTCAGCGCTGGCTACAAACGCGCCAATTTGTCGTGGTACACCATAGACCCCGTCTTTTATCAAAGCAATCAGCTGACACCAGCGCACATCAAGCAAGATCCAACTATGCTTTATGACAGCCGCATGCGCCTGATTCAAATGACCGATATCTTCCCGAACTTACAATTACAATATGGTTCGATAACTAACATCAACGTTTTAGACCTCGCTTATTATCCAGCTGAGCGCGGAATGTACAACTACGACACCACTGCTACCATTGATTCATTAGGGCGCTTTACCAATCCAGAAGAACGTTGGGGCGGCATCATGCGCGGCCTCACCACCAATGACTTTGAATTAGCAAATATCGAATTCATTCAATTTTGGTTATTGGATCCTTTCAACGAAGATGCCGAAAATCAAAATCCAAACACCCCAATGACCGGAGGTGATCTCTACTTCAACTTAGGCAATATATCAGAAGACATCCTCCCCGATTCCCGCAAAAGTTTTGAGCACGGACTACCACCAAATGCCGATCCTGTTTTATTGGACAACATCGACACCACATTATGGGGGCGCATTTCGACCCAACAAGTTGTCGTCAATGCGTTTGCCAACGACCCGGCGTCACGCATCAAGCAAGATGTTGGTCTAGACGGCTGGGACAACACCGACGAAGCGCAAAGCTACGCTGCTTTTGTCAATTGGGTCCAAAATAACAACACGCTTAGCCCGTCGGCAAAAGCCCGCATGATTGCCGATCCATCTACCGACGACTACAACTATTATCTCGACGACAACTACGACAACGCCAAGCTCAATATTCTTGAACGCTACAAACGTTACAACGGCATGCAAGGCAACTCGCCTACTACCGAAATGTCAGATACAGCCAACACACTCGGCTACCCAACCATTGCTTCCAACTTCCCAGACATCGAGGATATCAACCAAGACAACAACCTTTCTGAATCAGAAGCTTACTTCCAATACCGCGTTAGCCTCAGGCCAAATGACTTACAAAATGTAGGCAGCAACTTCATCACCAACAAACAGGTCTACCAAAACGGCACCAAGACAGAAACTTGGTATCAGTTTAAGGTCCCGATCCGCGATTTTGAAAAACGTGTCAATGGCATTCAGGACTTCCGTTCTATTCGTTTCATGCGCGTGTACATGAAAGGTTTTGATGAACCAGTTGTTTTGCGTTTTGCCCGGCTTGAATTCGTGCGCGGCGAATGGCGTCGTTATTTCCAAGACCTTACCCAGCCTGGTCTTAGCGTACAAACAGACCCTAACCTCACATCCTTCAATATTGCTGCTTTAAATATTGAAGAAAACGCACAGCGTCAACCAATTAATTATGTAGTACCTCCTGGAATCGACCGCGAAATCGATCCATCACAGGTGTACCAACGTCAAATGAACGAACAAGCGCTGGTACTAGAAGTTTGTAACCTACAGGACGGCGATGCCCGAGCAGCGTACCGCAATGTCCAATTTGATGTGCGCACCTACAAAAAACTCAAAATGTTTGTGCACGCAGAGTCTGTGGTTCAAAACCAGCTCAAAGACAACGAACTGACTGTATTTGTGCGCCTCGGTACCGATTACGTCGATAACTATTACGAATACGAACTTCCTATGAAAGTAACGGATTGGAGCACCACCAATCCGGACCTCATCTGGCCTAGTGCCAATAATATCGAAATTGAATTCGATAAATTATTGGATCTCAAAATGGAACGCAATGCCAAACTAGAACAAGGAGTGCCTGGGGTGTCGAGCATTGTCGAATATGAAACCGTTGATCCCAATAACCCCAATAACCATATCAAAGTCAAAGGGAGTCCGAACCTTCAAGGAATTAAAACCATCATGATCGGCGTCAGAAACCCCTCTAAGTCTGATCCAGACAACACATGGGGGCCAGACAACGGCGACGCCGAGTGCGTCAATGTTTGGGTCAACGAAATGCGCCTTACCGATTTTGTCAGCGACGGAGGATCTGCTGCTGTTGGCCAAATGCAACTGCAACTTGCCGATTTTGCAACTGTTCAAGCGGCAGGAAACTACTCTGGCATCAACTGGGGTGCCATTGACAGCCGTGTTCAAGACCGCCAACGTAACCAACGTATGGGCGCCGATATCAGCACTACCATGCAGCTAGGTCAATTCTTTGGCAAGCAAGCGCGCGTTTCTTTGCCATTCTATTACGGCTATTCGATAGGTGTCATTAATCCAGAATACGATCCTTTCAACCCAGACATTAAATTATCGAACTACGATATCGCTACCCGTAAAGAGCGCATGAAACTCGGACAAGATTTCACTGAACGACGTTCGTATAATTTCACGAACGTGCGCAAAGAAGCAAAAGCCGGAACCAAACCACAATTTTGGAGTATTTCCAACTGGTCTGCAACCTATGCTTTTGCAGAAAATATCAAGCGTGACTTCAATATCAAATCAGATATGACACGTACCTGGACGGGCGCACTCAATTACAACTACACGTTCGCTGGTAAACCATGGGAGCCATTTAAAAAATGGGAGCCCGCACAAAAGAATCCATGGCTAAAACCCATCAAGGACTTCAATTTGTACTACTTACCTAAGAACATCACATTCACCAACGACTATTCTCGTATTTACAACGAAAGGCAAGTGCGCAATATCGTAGTGCCTGATTACGACTTTGACCCCATTTATTTAAAGCGCTTTGATTGGAATCGCAATTACCAAGTAGGTTATGACCTCACCAAAGCCTTCAAAACAACATTTACTGCCAACAACCGCTCCATTTTTGAAGAAGGTAACCACGGTGTCGACCGACGCACCAACCCAGAAGGTTATCAAGAATTTATGGATACCATCCGCTCCCAAATGAACACCTTTGGACGCACCATGGACTACACCCATAACTATTCTTTGAGTTATACATTGCCATTTGATAAATTACCAGTTACCTCATGGCTTTCATCGAACATCAAATATGCCGGGACTTACAATTGGCAGCGTGCACCACTTGGACAGGCCGAATTTGGAAATACCATTCAAAACTCACGGTCAATCAACATGACCGCTCAAGGGAATCTCGTTACCCTTTACAACAAAGTCCCCTACTTTAAACGCGTGCTCGCCGATGGCAAAGGGGCAAAAACCAATTCGGCGAAAACAGGTGCAGGCGGCGCCCAACCAGGAAAGGGTGGCCCACCGAAAAAACCTGAATTCAAGCCTAAAAAACCGCTCGAAGAAATGACTGAAAAGGAGCGCAAAGAATACGACCGACAACTTGCCAGATTTGAGCGCAAACAAGCCAGAGAAGAAGCACTTAAAGCCAAAGAAAACGAAGAAATCAACCCAGTACTTGGTACTTTAGCACGCCTCCTCATGAGTGTGCGCAGTATCTCAGGAACCTATGCGCTGTCAGATGGAACCATGTTGCCGGGTTACAACCAAGAATCCAGTGTACTTGGCATGAACGCCAATACACTTGGTCTAAGTTCGTTTGTATTTGGTAAACAAGCCTATGATATCTTTGGACGCGAGACCGGTTATCATGTAGGCGAATACGCCCGTGATAACAGCTGGTTGGTACAAAACGAAAACCTCAATAAGCAGTTCATGATCAATCATACCGCGAACCTGCAATTAAAGGCAACTCTTGAACCGCTCAAAGACCTTAACATCAACCTCAACGCATCCCGAAACTACAGCACCCAAGCTGGTGAGTTTTACCGTTGGAACCCAAGCACAGCAGCATTTGAAAACCAAAGCCGTTTTGAGAGCAGTACTTTAACTTACACCACCATCTCTTGGGGAACGGCCTTTGCCAAAATGGATAGTTCTTTCCGTTCTCCAATCTTTCAGCAAATGCTCAACAACAGCCAGCAAGTATCGCAGTTAATTGGTGCTACCAACGCCAATTCGAGTTCTTTACCAAATGGCTACTACGACGGTTACTCAGCTACTCAGCAAGAGGTCGTGATTGGATCCTTCTTAACAGCTTACACAAATTCGGCGGTGAATAGTCAAAATATCAACCCGAGAAGCAACCTTCCTTTACCAAACTGGACGATCAACTACGCGGGCCTCAGCAAATTTGAATTCGCCAAAGACGTGGTTAAATCATTCAAACTCAACCATGGCTATTCGTCTTCTGTATCGGTAAACGGCATGCAAACCAACCTCAACGCTACACTCGATGCCAATGGTTCACCTTCGGCCTTTGACCTCAACAACAATTTCATTGCGCCAATGCAAGTACAAAATATTACCATTACCGAGCGCTTTTCACCACTTATCGGTATGTTGGCTACTTGGAAAATCGGCAATAAAAACATCACCACCAATTTTGAATACAAAAAAGACCGTCAGGCCACTTTGTCACTCAACAACAACCAAGTAACAGAAACCCTTGGTCAGGAAATCGTGGTCGGAACTGTCATTAACGTACCAAAATTGAAATTAGTGAAGAGCGTAGATGCCAGTGACCTCCTGATCAATGTGAATTTCTCTTTCCGAGACAACGCAACCGTGATTCGCAAAGTAGTTGAAAATACCAATATGGCCACCGCAGGGCAAACCACTGTCAGCTTCAAACTAGATGCAAACTACAAGTTAAATGAATACCTCAGTGCAATTTTCTACTACGAACAGTTTATCAATACGCCAAAAGTATCCTTGAGCTACCCGACCGGTAACCTCAAGACCGGCGTTACGCTTCGTTTTGACCTCAATGGCCTCAAATAACCATCTCATCAGAGCGGCTGAGCCCAAAGACGTCTCGGCCATTTTTAGCCTCATTCAAGAGCTCGCTACTTTCGAACGTGCGCCAGAGCAAGTCAGTAACACCCCTACTCAATTGCACTACGATTTATTTGAAGACCGCATATGTGAAGCACTGGTGGCCGAGAGCCCTGAAGGAAACGTCATCGGTTTTGCACTTTACTATGTTTCCTACTCAACCTGGAAAGGACGCTGCTTATACCTTGAGGATTTTTATGTACAAGAATCCCAACGCAAAAAAGGCTACGGCCAAGCGCTCTTTGATCAAGTCGTTGCTACAGCCAAAAAATGGGGCGTGCGCCGCATGGATTGGCAAGTACTCGATTGGAACAGTACTGCACTCCAGTTTTACCAACGCAACCACGCCACCCTCGACCCCGAATGGATCAACGGTCGTTTATTTTTTGAATAAATCGCAAGTTTTCAAAATTGTTGTCATCTTTATTAGGTGATTTCAGCCTCAGACCAATCTACTTTTGAGCAAATCGTAGCGCAATACGACCAAAAAATTTACGCGCTCTGTTGGTATCTTCTGAAGAACAAGCCAGATGCTCAAGATTGCACACAGGAAATCTTCATCGCTATTTTTCTCAATCTATCAAAGATCAAGCAACCTGATAGGCTGAGCAGTTGGGTTTATCAAATTAGTGTCCGAAAATGTTACGAATTTATCCGTAGACGCAAACGTAAAAAGCGTTTTGGTATAAACGTACCTATCGATGATTTCTTTTCTCAAACGCTCCCGAGCCTTCAAAAAAATCCGGAAGAAATACAAATTGCTGCAGAAAAATCCTTGTTTTTTTGGCGAACAGTCGAAGGACTGCCTATTCAACAACAATTAGCTTATACCTTGTATAACATCGATGATTTAAGTTACAAGGAAATTGCATTAGCAATGCAAACAAGTGTAAGTGCGGTGGAGTCTTTGTTGTATCGAGCCCGACAAACCCTTGCCAAGGAGTTGGAAAAATATCACTCCGATGAACGCAAGTTTTGAATCAAAAAATCATCTTAACGAATATGCAAAAAGAAGCCACTTTTCAGAAAGACGCTATTTTCCAAAACGAAGTTCCCTTTCCATGCGAATTAAGACAAGAACTTTTGTCCACAAAGAACAAAATTGGTAAAGTCCATTCGGAATACACGCGTTTGCTCTTCGCTTTGGGCTTACTTGTTTTGTGCAATGTGGCGCTCTATTTTTATTCCGGACAAAGCCAACAACCGAAAAACTCTACCGATACTTACGCCTATCTACAACCTCAGTCTATCTACCCATGAAAAACCTAAGCATCTTGCGCAGCGCCGTGCTGTTGTTGCTGTGCATCAATTTGTTTCTTGTCTACAAACATTTCAGTAGACCAAAACACCCGCCTCGACTCAGTGCAATCGTTGACGCAAAAGGTGAACACGCGCAAGAATTAGATAACGAAATGTGGAGACACCGTCACTTCATCAAACGCGCGCATTATAAACAGGTTAAACTTCGGGGAGAATTGATTCATGTAAGTCCATTGAAAGCAACACAACGCCAGCGTTTATTGCAGCAAATTGCGACACTTCAATTCGATATCGATTCGGCAACGCTTAGCCACTTTGATCGGGTTGAACAACTTTGCAACAAAAAAGAAAAACACTTATTTCAGCAATTCAAAAGGCGTATTATCCAACCCAAACCACAACACTAATGCACTTGCTCAAGGCACTTATTTTTCTTGGTCTTACAACCTGCCTATGTGCGCAACAACCGCTCAAATTGAGTTGGGGCCCCGACGCATTCGTGCTCGATAAAACATTTAAAATCAACGATTCGACACAGATAAAATTGACACAATTTAAATTTTATTTAGAGGCCAAAAATCAACATGCAAAACCAACCATATTATTAGTTGATGCCGCAGATACAAACCTGTTTTCTTTGCCGAACTCTGTTGCTACGATCCAATTAGGGATAGATCCCGAACTTCAAATGGCCAGTGATTTTAAAGGCGCTCTCGACCCAATAAACGGGATGTATTGGACTTGGAACAGCGGCTACATTCAGCTCAAATGCACAGGAGATTTGATTTCGATGGCCACGAAACAAGAAAAACATTTTGAATTGCATCTAGGTGGGATGCAAGCACCATGGATATGTATGTACCCGCTGTCAGGAACGGGTCATGAAATTGTATTTGATGTGGCTATTTGGTTAACCTCTATTTACCAAAATCAATCCGGAATTCCGACCATCATGCAACCAAGTGCCATGAGTGTGGCCATTTTCAATTTCGTAAAGGAAGCCTTTTACTATGCGCGATAAACTCTTTTTTGCGGCACTCATTGCCTTTCTATTAATCGGTATGACCCGACCACCAAGCAGCAGCCAAAATGCTTGGCCAAAAAAAATATGGAAACCATCAAAATATACATCAAAATTGGGTTTTGAGTTAGGTCGCGCACTCTTTTATGACCCCCATTTATCGGCAGACAGCAGTATTTCTTGTTCCTCATGTCATTTATCTTTTACTGCTTTTGCACACGTTGATCACCCAACGAGTCATGGTATTTCCAACCGTATTGGTCGCCGAAATGCACCTGGCCTTTTCAATTTAGCATGGCGAACAGCTTTTCACTGGGATGGCGGTGTTCATGATTTAAAAAGCCAAGCGCTGAATCCGCTGACACAACCAGACGAAATGGGTGTCAAATTAGAAGAATTACTTGCTCGCCTTAATAAAAGCCCAAAATATTTGGCCATTTTTCAAAAAATATATCACTGCAAAACCATTCAAACTTGGATGCTTTTGGACGCATTAGCCCAGTTCACGAGTGCTTTGGTTTCGGATCAGAGCTTTTACGACGAGGTCAAGGCAGGAAAGCAGGCTTTTTCTGAACAGCAAGCAAAAGGAGAAATAGGGTTCAATCGTTTTTGCAATAGTTGCCATCAAGCCCCCTTGTTTTTTAGCAATGATTACACTTCAAATCACATCGAAAATACCACTGATTTAGGCCGTTTTGAAATAACGGGTAACACAGCTGATAAAGGATTATTTCGCATACCCACCTTGAGGAATATTTCACATACGTTCCCGTACATGCACGACGGCAGATTTAAAAACTTAAAAGAAGTTTTGGCGCATTATGGCCGTGTTTTTCAAATAGACGCCAATCAACAAAAAGACATTATTGCATTTTTGAAAACACTGACCGACACCAATTTTATAACGAACCCCAAATATCAATTTCACCAAATACAAACCTTACCATGAAAATCAAACTCCTTTCCGCGGCCTTTCTTTGTGCGGGTGCCCTCCAAGCGCAACTCAATCCAGCTATTACCAACTGGTTGATCAATACAACAGGTATCACAGGCTCCCATTATGTCCAAGGCAGTGGAACCGTTATTACAGACAACGTGCTGGCGAATGTGCAAACAGTACAATATTCAACGAACAATGTGTATGTCAGCACCAAAGGAATCCCGGCTTATCCAACCGGACCATTTTTAGATGGCAATCCTTCACTAGCGAGCAGCCAAAATGCAATTTTTAAATTGCCTCTACAACCGGTCGCCAATACCGGAACACTCACGGCAACTACCGGAGGAAATATTGGCATTTTTATCAATGGTGTCGCGCTTTTTGATTACCGAGACGGCGTTGCATGGAATACCCAGGCAAATGCGCTCTGTGGTGGCCCTGGTAACCCACCTTGTCCGGGCGGTCCGAATGCCAACATGCTATGGAACCGAGATGCCGTACCCGCAGAAAAACCAGGTTTTGACTGTTCAAAAGGTCACCCCGCAATGGGCAATTACCATCACCATCAAAACCCGAGTGCATTTAAGCTAGACCTACAAGTAATTTCAACGATTTGCGATATCTATGATGCCGATGGTCTTTATGCTATTGACTCCATGCAGCATTCGCCATTGATTGGTTTTGCTTACGATGGCTTCCCTATTTATGGTGCGTATGGCTATAAAAATGCCGACGGAACCGGCGGAATCACCCGCATAAGGTCAGGTTATCAATTGCGAAACATCAGCGTCCGGACACATTGGGCAGATGGCACCGACGTGGCTGATGGCCCTGCGGTTTCTGCAACTTATCCGCTTGGTTACTTCAGAGAAGATTATGAATTCATTGCGCATACAGGCGCTGAGGAATACCTCGATGCAAGTAATGGTCGTTTTTGCGTGACACCTGAGTATCCGAATGGCACCTACTGTTATTTTGCTACGGTGGATGGCAATTGGAACTCGGCATACCCTTATGTTGTGGGGCCAAAATTCCATGGGGTGGTTTCAGGTGCAAAAGTCACGAGCATCAACGAAACTGTGAGTACTTATACCAGTGGTGCAGGTCTTGAGGAACTTTCGAATTTAGAATGGAACGTATGGCCCAATCCGGCACAAAATGTGGCCATGGTTCAGACTAGTGGTTTGAGCAAAACAAATAGGATGGTTCAGTTACTCGATCAACAAGGAAGAGTGCTTCAGGAGAAAAGTCTTTTACAAGGGTCAACGATTGTCTACTTTGATATAGAAACGCTTTATCAAGGTCTGTATTTTGTCCGGATGGAGGGTGCTACCGAACTCAAATCTGTCCTGATTGAATAAATCAACATTGCCAAAAATTTGAATATTCACAAAAATTGGGGCAATATTCAATCAATTGGAGAAGATGTTCATTTGACACTTTGGCTTCGGAAAATTCGCTTTAAGTTTAATGTGAAATAAGGAGAGAAACAGGTTACTTCTTGTGCATAGCAGTTGACAAGCTGCTTGGAGAGGCAGTTTCATTTTCTAGTTTGATAAGAGTTTAAT
>JBJTNX010000196.1:0-3838 GCA_046074325.1 Sphingomonadales bacterium | reverse complement strand
CTTGATGAATCCAAGTGGAAACACCGCTATTTTCAGGGCCAACAAGTGTAGAAAAGGTGCCATTTTGTAGTTCATATCTACGCTGAGCATAGCGCGGTTCTACTTGTTTGCGATTGGGAAAGATCCAAATTTGAAACAAATTGACCGCTTGACCTGGATTGGGGTTGAATTCGCTGTGATAGATGCCAGTGCCGGCAGACATCACCTGGACTTCACCTGCTTCGATGATTTCACTAAAACCCATGCTGTCTTGGTGTTTAAGTGCGCCAGATAACGGAATGGTGATAATTTCCATGTTGTCGTGGGGGTGTTTTCCAAAACCCATTCCACCGGCCACGATGTCGTCGTTGAGCACCCTCAGCATACCAAAATGAATGCGTTCTGGATTGTACCAAGAAGCAAAACTGAAAGAATGGTGGGCGTCTAGCCATCCGTGATTGGCATGACCTCTTGAATTGGCGGCGTGGAATACTGTTTTCATGTCTTTTTTTGACAAAGATCGTGACCAAATGGTGTTCTATTCAATAACACATGTTAATAGTTTTTGTTGTACTGACATTGTGTTCATAAAGAAAATGTGCAACTTAGATGCATGGTATTAAGTCGTTTTTGGCTGGTCATTTTCATCAGCTCTATTTTATTTGTTTTGTTTGCCGTTTTTTCTGGCCGTTTTTACAGCATTGACTACGTGCTCAATGGAAAAAAAGATGATCCGATTCTTATTCGTGAAACCTACAAGTGGAACCTACCGCATGCGTATGTAGATGCCATGCAGCGCGCTGATAACAACACTTTTATAAAAAATGTGAACCCTGCAGACGCCGACACGACCTATGTCATGAAAGAAAAAACGGTACAGGTTTTTTCTGGCGTTCAAAAATCCGATGGCTTGTTGGTAACGGCTAAAAACAGTCTATTTGACCTTATTTTGCCGCTCATGGCCTATTTGGCCTTTTTTGCGGGTATCATGCAGTTGCTAATTGATTCCGGTGCCACCGAAAGACTCGCCAGAAAGCTAAGTCCTTTCTTTTCTAAGGTATTTCCGCAAGTGCCCACCGGACACCCGTCCATCACCTACATGACCATGAATTTCTCTGCGAATTTCTTGGGCCTTGATTCTGCTGCAACACCTTTCGGACTCAAAGCCATGGAAAGCTTACAAGAATTAAACGAAGAAAAAGAAAAAGCTTCCGATGCACAAATCATGTTTTTGTGTTTACATGCTGCGGGTCTGACGCTTATCCCAACCTCTATTATCGGATACCGCGCGGCAGCCAATGCTGCCAATCCTGCCGACGTCATGTTACCGTGCATTATCACCTCGTTTATTGGTACCCTTGCCGCTTTTTTCATTGTGGGATTGCGCCAGCGCATTTCGTTCAAGAGCGGCCTTTTATTGGGTGTCATTATGGGTATCATCGGCGCTATTTTTGGCTTGCTTTTTTATGTGGGCTCACTCAACTTGGTCGAAAAGAATTATTTCACGGGTAATTTTTCAGGCATCTTGTTGTTTGCCATTATTTTATTGACTTTGCTTTTTGCATTCAAGAACGAAAATAAATTTAAAGAAAAAGACACCACTGTTTTTGATGCTTTTGTGGTTGGCGCCAGAGACGGACTCGATACAGGGGTAAAAATATTCCCGTATGTGCTTGGCATGCTTGTGGCCATCTCTGTATTTCGAAATTCAGGCTTATTTGAAGTCATTGCCGGAGGCATTTCTGACGTTTTTCGCATGGTCGGCGTTAGCAAAGAAATCACAGACTCTTTACCCGTTGCTTTATTAAGACCTTTTAGTAGTTCGGGTTCTAGAGGATTTATGCTTGATGCCATGAATCAATTTGGGCCTGATAGCCTTGCCGGGCGTTTATCCTCTATTTTTCAGTGCTCGGCAGAAACTACTTTTTATGTAATTGCTGTCTATTTTGGTTCGATCAACGTGCGCAATACCCGCTATACCTTAGGCACCATGCTTCTTGTCGATCTCATTTGCGTGCTCACCGCTATCTGTGTAGCGCTCTGGTTTTTTTAAGTCATGAAAAAGAACGATTTAGCATATCCGTCATTGGTTATCCTTGCTTGGGCTAAAGCCGTTGAAGGCCATCAAACCTTGCAAGATTGGCTACAAGAAAATGGTTACCTGGAGCTCTGGATGGCATCTCAAGCCATTCGCCTACATGACCCTGCAAGACAATGGCTCATTCAAAATGGTTACCCTGAACTGATGGCCATGATCAGTGCGGCAGAAGGAAACGAGAAGGCACAAAAATGGCTGCAACAATACGAATACGAGGTGTTGTATCACATCGCTATGGCCGTTGAGCACGAACAGCCAAGTTGGTTATGGCTGCGCAAGCACACCAACCCTGAACTGATTATATTGGCAAAATCAATTCAAGTAATCAAGGACCGCATCGAGGAAAACCACAACGATGTCCATGCCATCCATAAGGATTTGTAGTAAAAAATGGTGAAAAGAAGTATTCACCATTTAAAGTGCTAATTACAATAACATGGCAGCAGGCTGCTCCATGTAGGTCTTGAAGGTTTGCAAGAATGCAGCTCCGGAAGCACCGTCTACAACACGGTGGTCACAAGAAAGCGTTACTTTCATAACGTTTCCAGGAACGACTTGACCGTTTTTAACTACAGGTACTTCTTTGATGCCTCCAATGGCTAAAATACAAGCGTCAGGTGGGTTCACTATTGCCGTAAAAGATTCGATACCAAACATGCCTAGGTTGGAAATAGTGAAGGTATTGCCTTCCCAATCAGCTGGCTGAAGTTTTTTGTCTTTGGCTTTTTGCGCGTATTCGCGCACCTCTGCCGCAATCTGAGTAAGCCCTTTGCCATCGGCAAAACGCACCACAGGAACTAGTAGGCCTTCGTCGACAGCAACTGCCACGCCGATATTGACGTGTTCATTGCGGCGGATGAAGTCGCCCATCCAGGCGCTGTTGATCGCCGGATGCTTGCGCAAGGCCATTGCAACTGCTTTAATGACCATATCATTGAAAGATACCTTGACGCCATCTAGGCTATTGAGCCCTTTGCGCGTGGCAATGGCGGCATCCATATCGATATCCAAAGTAAGGTAAAAGTGCGGAGCTGTAAATTTGCTTTCAGCCAAACGGCGCGCAATTGTTTTGCGCATTTGAGAAATGGGCTCGTCGGTGTAAGAAACTGTGCCGGCAGGTGCTGCTGCATAAGATGCTGCGTTTGCTGCTGGTGTATATGGAACATAATGATCGATGTCTCTTTTGACAATACGGCCGTTTTCGCCGGTACCGGCGACTGCTTCAATAGCAATACCGCGCTCGGCAGCTAATTTTTTAGCCAACGGTGAGGCAAGTACACGTTCTGAGTTGTTGGCAACTGGGGCCTGAGCTACAGGAGCTGGTGCTGCCGGAGCAACCGGTGCTGCTGCAACCGGAGCAGGGGTCTCTGCCACAGCTGCTGGTGTCTGCGCTTCAGGCGCCGCTGTTGCTGCGCCCGGCGCGCCTGCTGCGGCATTCGCTAAAACAGCTGAGATATCTTCACCAGCCTCACCAATAATAGCTAATACGCTATTGACAGGCGCGGCTTGGCCAGTAGGAACACCAATATGCAATAAAACACCGTCGTAAAAAGACTCAAATTCCATTGTGGCTTTGTCTGTTTCAATCTCGGCGAGTACTTCGCCAGATTTGACAGCATCGCCAACGTTTTTGGTCCAGGTTGCCACCACACCTTCGGTCATGGTGTCACTTAATTTGGGCATGTATACTACTTCAGCCATGTCTTTTTATTTGGGTTTTTAGTATTCTTTGATGTATGGGTAATCTGCTTGCACATAAAC
>JBJTNX010000195.1:0-2579 GCA_046074325.1 Sphingomonadales bacterium | reverse complement strand
ATCGAGCCTGCTGCTGCTGCTCCAGTAATGGTAGCTGGTGGTGCTGATGCTGGTGGTGGTGAAGCTGCTGCTGAAAAAACTGAGTTTGACGTTATCATTAAGTCTGGTGGCGCTAACAAACTTGCAGTAGTTAAACTCGTTAAAGAATTGACTGGTAACGGTTTGAAAGAATCTAAAGACCTAGTTGATGCAGCTCCTTCTACATTGAAAGAAGCTGTTTCAAAAGACGAAGCTGAAGGCCTCAAGAAGTCTCTTGAAGAAGCTGGAGCTGAAGTAGAAATTAAGTAATTAGTTTCATTATATGCAGGAAAGGCACCGCCGAAAGGCGGGTGCCTTGTCCTGTTTTTTGCATGTTGATTTCAACAGAGTACAAAACATTAAAACAAAAAAGCCTTGGCAACAACAACTAATTCAACCAGAATTAATTTTGCTTCAAGCAAAAACCAATTTGAATATCCAGATTTTCTGGAAATTCAATTAAAGTCTTTTCAAGAATTTTTCCAGTTGGAGACAACGCCGGAGAACCGAGAAAGTGAAGGACTTTTCAAAGTGTTTGCTGAAAATTTCCCCATTACGGATACCCGCAATCAATTTGTTCTTGAATTCCTGGATTATTTCATTGATCCACCTCGCTACACCATAGAAGAGTGTATCGAAAGAGGGCTCACCTACAGTGTGCCTCTAAAAGCAAAATTGAAATTGTATTGTACCGACCCTGAGCACGAGGACTTCGAAACCATCGTTCAGGACGTATACTTAGGTACGATTCCATATATGACCCCGAAAGGATCATTTGTGGTGAATGGCGCCGAGCGCGTCATTGTATCGCAATTGCACCGTTCACCGGGTGTTTTCTTTGGTCAATCTCGCCATGCGAATGGCACGAAGCTTTATTCGGCTCGTATTATTCCTTTCAAAGGATCTTGGATAGAGTTTGCTACGGATATCAACAATATCATGTATGCCTACATCGATCGTAAAAAGAAATTACCTGTAACTACCCTTTTCCGTGCCATAGGCTACGAAACTGACCGAGACATCCTCGATATCTTTGGGTTGGCTGACGAAGTAAAAGTAAGCAAAGCCAATTTGAAAAAATTAATCGGTCGCCGATTGGCAGCTCGGGTTCTTAAAACCTGGATTGAAGATTTCGTCGATGAAGATACTGGCGAGGTCGTTTCTATCGAGCGCAACGAGGTTATTCTCGATCGCGAACTCATGATTGGTGAAGAGCACTTAGATGCCATTATCGATTCAGGTGCTAAATCTTTGATTTTACACAAAGAAGACGGTAATTCTACCGATTACACCATCATTTACAACACGCTTCAAAAAGATACTTCTAACTCTGAAAAAGAAGCCGTTGAACACATCTATCGTCAATTGCGTAACGCAGATCCGCCAGACTACGAAACGGCAAAAGGAGTTTTTGAAAAGCTTTTCTTCTCCGATGCACGTTATGACTTAGGTGAAGTAGGTCGTTACCGACTCAACAAAAAGTTGAACTTAGATAGCACAGAAGAATCTCGTGTGCTCACCAAAAATGATATCATCTCTATTATCAAGTATTTGATTGAATTGATCAATTCAAAAGCTGATATCGACGATATCGACCACTTATCTAACCGACGCGTGCGCACGGTAGGTGAGCAGCTTTATGCACAATTTGGTGTTGGTTTGGCCCGTATGGCCCGTACCATTCGTGAGCGCATGAATGTGCGTGACAACGAAGTCTTTACACCAATTGACTTGATCAATGCCAAGACTTTATCATCAGTGATAAACTCTTTCTTTGGTACCAATCAGCTTTCTCAGTTCATGGACCAAACCAACCCACTTTCAGAAGTAACGCACAAGCGTCGTCTTTCTGCACTCGGGCCAGGCGGTCTCTCACGTGAACGTGCCGGATTTGAGGTTCGCGACGTTCACTACACGCACTACGGTCGTTTGTGTACCATTGAAACACCCGAAGGTCCTAACATTGGTTTGATTTCTTCACTTTGTGTATTTGCAAAAGTCAATAAGCTCGGATTCATCGAAACACCATACCGTCGCGTAGACAACGGTCGTGTTGTTTTTGAAGAAACGCCAGTTTATTTAGCAGCCGAAGAGGAAGATTCAAAAACCATTGCACAGGCAAATGCCAAAGTCGATGACAAAGGTAATTTCTTGTCAGAATTGGTCAAAGCACGCTACGAAGGTGACTTCCCAGTTGTGGCTCCAAACCAATTGAGCCTCATGGATGTAGGTGCAAACCAAATTGCGTCTATTGCAGCTTCTTCAATTCCTTTCCTCGAGCACGACGATGCCAACCGTGCACTCATGGGCTCAAACATGCAGCGCCAAGCTGTTCCGTTATTGCGTCCAAATGCACCAATAGTTGGAACAGGTATCGAACAACTTGTTGCCCGCGACTCGCGCGTTTTGATCAACGCAGAGGGAACAGGAACAGTAGAATACGTTGACGCCAATGAAATCGTGATTCGCTACGATTGGAACGACCAAGATAAATTGGTGAGTTTCGACAGCGAAGTAACACGCTATTCATTGACTAAATTCATGAAAACCAACCAAAGTAC
>JBJTNX010000194.1:0-5140 GCA_046074325.1 Sphingomonadales bacterium | reverse complement strand
GATCAAAGGCTGGACCGAAGCATTGCAACTCATGGCTGAAGGTTCCAAATACCGACTCTACATTCCACAAGAACTTGCTTATGGTGCCAACCCACATCCGGGTGGAGCCATCCAACCATACGCCGCATTATTATTTGATGTCGAACTTCTTTCTATCGCTTAACAACTCACTTCTTATGAAATTCTTATCCATATTTACCCTTCTATTTTTACTATTTGCTTGCGGAGAAGACGTCGTCACTTTCAAAACAGACAAAGAGCGCTATTCATACCTTTTGGGGGTAGAAATTGCCAAACCTTTCATTACCCAAGCGCCATTTACCAAAATGGATAAAGAGAAAATGATCGAAGGTTTTGAAAATCCGGTAAAAGAAGCTGAACTGAAAAAGTTCTACCGCGACCTCGAATTACTACTTGGTCAAACCGGCCGTAGTTTCAACGAAAAGTACAAAGAACAAGGTTCATTTGCCGTTGGTAAAATCAACCGCGAGCGCTTTGATCATTATTTTGAAGAGCTTAATGCCAAAAGCCTTATCAATAGCGATTTCGTTAAAAAGGGTTTTGCAGATGGGCTCAACAAACGCGATGCCGCCGCACTTAAAGGACTCGATCGCAAAAAAATCATGGCTGGTTTTGAAGCCCTCATGAATGTCAAATATCAAAAAATCACCGCAGGTTACAAAGCAGAAGGCGATGCTTTCATGGCAGCCAACAAACAAAAACCCGGAGTGATCACCACACCGAGCGGCTTACAATACGTCGTTCTGAAAACCGGAAAAGGCCCTAAACCAACCCGAGACGCACGCGTTAAAATGAGCTATATCGGCATGAATCCAGATGGAAGTATTTTTGATCAGTCACCGTCAGGGCAAGGCATCAGCTTTGGCCTCAACGAAGTTATTCCCGGCTGGACCGAAGGCATTCAACTCATGAATGTTGGCACCAAAATTCGCTTGTTTGTTCCTCAAGAGCTTGCCTATGCAGGCAATCCACCACAAGGTGCAAATATCAAGCCTTATTCTCCACTTATTTTTGAAATGGAATTACTTGAAATTGAAAAACCTAGCGCCCCGAACACGGCTATCGGTACTCAAGTTCCTCGTCCTTAATTTAAACTCTTCTTACTATGCGTTTGAATCGAATTCTCTCCATTTTTACAGCAGCACTATTTTTACTAAGCGCTTGCGAAGAAGACATCATCCTCGATGGTGATTTCGTTGAGACTGCAGTGGTTTACGGTCTATTGGATCAAGCCGACTCCATTCACATGATCAAAATTACAAGAGCCTTTATTGGCCCGGGTTCTTCACTAGATATTGCTCAAATTGCTGACTCAAGTTATTTTGATCAAGTTGAAGCAACGGTTAGCGAGGTGGTCAACGGCCAAGTGACCCGAACTTGGACCCTCCAAGACACAATTGTTCAGGATAAAGACACCAATGGATTATTCTATGGCCCGGAGCAAAAAGTATATTACTTCAAGACACTCCCAACAGGCCCCCTAGAAGCCATTCAAACTTCGACAAATCCGCTCATGAGCTCTTTGATTCCGACTGCAACTTACCGCTTCAAAGCAATTATTAATGGCGGCGAATTCGAAGTAAGTGGTCAAACGGAACTCGTTCACGGCATGACCTCCCCTGCCGCCTCACAAAACTTTACTTTCAAGTTTGCCGATGATCCAGGTGAATATCTTTCCAGTGGTGTCTCTATCTCCAACACAGGCAATTCATACATTACGAGTGCTCACCTCGATGTCATCTTTAATGAACACCAAGGTACTACCATCAATGAAAAATCATTCCGTTGGAAACTCGGCGAAGCCCCGGTTGAACCCTACAGCTCTAGAACTTTTTCTGCTGTGGGCAGAACTTTTTATGACCTCATCAAAGGCAATGTATCTGCAAATACAGCCATAGACAAACGTACTTTCAAAGCCATGAGAGTCATTTTGACCGGAGGCGCCGAAGAATTATACAACTACATGAGTGTCAATGCACCAAGTTCGAGTTTGGCTCAAAATAAACCAACCTATACCAACCTAAGTGTTTCTAATGGCAAACGTGTGGTTGGTATTTTTTCATCTAGACAGACCGTTACGTATTACAAACCATTCTATACTTCGCCACAACAAGCGTATATCCGTGCCATCGACAAAAAGTCGACCAGAGAACTTTGCAACGGTCCGATTACCGGCTTTTTGTTGTTCTGTTCAAATCATCCAGGAGATAACGTTGTTGGGCAAGAGGAATCTTTTGCCTGCAACTAAATGACCGAACGCCAGACACTCTTTGCTGATGTCTTGCTGCCGGTCCCGATGCGGCAGGTTTTTACCTATCGTGTTCCCTTTGAGCTCAATGACCAAATTGGTGCAGGCCTTAGGGTCTTGGTCCCTTTTGGAAAAAGTAAATTGCTAACCGGTATTGTTACAAACGTGCATGCGCTGGTGCCGCAAAACTACCAGGCCAAATACATCGACACCATTCTTGACCAAACGCCAATTTTGAGTCCTAAACAAATGGCTTTTTGGGATTGGGTGAGCAGCTATTACATGGCCCCCATCGGCGATGTCATGAACGCAGCGTTGCCCGCCAACTTCAAATTGGCAAGTGAAGCCAAGTTTTGTCTGCATCCGGACGCACCCAATGAAAAACCAGAACTAAGCACTCGAGCCGAAGAAATTCTAGAACTACTTGCCATCCAAGACCAACTGAGCAGCAAGGAACTTGCCGAAAGACTCGGTATCAAAACCATTCAGCCCTACCTGAAAAAACTACTGGATCACAAGCTCATTGCTAGTGCAGAAGAGGTCCAAGAAAGATATACGCCCAAAACACAACTCTTTGTTTTTCTCGACCCAGAATACCAACAAGAAGAACAACTTTCTGTTTTTTTAAATACGCTTGAACGCAAAGCACGCTCTGACAAGCAGCTCGCCATTTTACTGCGTTTTATTCAGAAAGCAAGTGAAGCAGGAGGCCTACACCTACCCGTCTCAAAGTCACTTTTATTGCAAGAAGGCCTGAGCGCCAGTGCGTTGGCCACACTCGAAAAACAAGGCGTTTTTTCTATTGAACGCCTGCAAATTGATCGTTTCAATAGCATCGGAGAAGGTAAAGGTGCATTTAAACCGCTCACCGATGTACAACAAACAGCACTCGCAGAAATTGAAACAGGCTTCCTGCAAAAAGAAGTCTGTTTATTTTATGGTGTTACCGGATCGGGTAAAACAGAAATTTATGTCCAACTGATTCAACAGTATTTAGATCTCGGTAAACAAGTGCTCTTTTTGATACCTGAAATCGCGCTAACTACGCAACTTATTACAAGACTCCAACATTATTTTGGAGATCTCGTCGGGGTGTATCACAGTCGCTTTAATCAAAATGAGCGCATAGAAATCTGGAACCACGTACTGGCCAATGATCCCAATAAATTTCGCATAATTGTCGGTGCCCGTTCTTCACTATTTTTACCTTTCGCCGACCTTGGTTTGGTCATCGTCGATGAAGAACACGAGGCTTCTTTCAAGCAATACGACCCCTCACCGCGCTACAACGCTCGTGACGCGTCAATCGTCTTGGCCAAAATGCACCAAGCTAAAGTCCTACTGGGCTCTGCTACACCTTCATTGGAATCATTTCAAAATGCCAGACAAGGCAAATATCATTTGGTGCAATTGCACCAACGATACAAAGGCCTGCAACTCCCACTGATGCTATGCGCCGACCTCAAACGAGAAAAAAGACTCAAAAATATGCAATCTCATTTTTCGAGTTTATTGCTCGACGAAATGAAATTGGCGCTCGACAAAAAAGAACAAATCATATTGTTTCAAAACAGGCGCGGCTATACCCCTATTTGGTCCTGCGAGGTATGTGCCTGGACGCCGCGCTGTCAACATTGCGATGTTAGTCTGACCTACCATAAACTGAGCAATATGCTCAAATGTCACTACTGTAGCTATGCAACGCCACCCATTGGTTCTTGCACCAATTGTGGCAGTAACCGCTTGCGCATGATTGGTTTTGGAACTGAAAAAATAGAAGACGAACTACAACTTATTTTTCCAAATAAGGTTTTTAAGCGCATGGACCTCGATAGCACGCGCTCCAAAAATGCCTACGAAGAAATAATAGACGATTTTTCTCAGCGCCGTATCGATGTGCTTATCGGGACGCAGATGGTCACTAAAGGCCTCGACTTTGACCATGTTTCTTTAGTTGGCATTTTAGATGCCGATATGCTACTAAATAGACCTGACTTTCGCGCCTACGAGCGGGCTTTTCAACTGATGTCTCAGGTAGCAGGGCGTGCGGGTAGAAAAGAAAAACAAGGCAAAGTTGTCATACAAAGTGCCCAAGCCGAACACTGGGTCCTGGAGCGCGTCATGGCTCATGACTACATCGGTTTCTATGAAGTGGAAATCGAAGAACGCGAGCGCTTTTTTTATCCGCCATTCTATAAAATCATTCAGCTCACCCTAAAGCACGAAAAAGAGGAGATCCTCAATGAAGGCGCTCATTTTTTTGCCGAACAACTGCGCGGCGTATTTAAAGAGCGTGTGCTAGGCCCTGAGTTTCCGTTGGTCAAGCGCATTCAAAATAAATTCCTCAAAGAAATCAAGCTCAAAATTGAGCGCGGTGCGCCCGATAAAAAAGTCAAGGCCCGCATCTTGCAAGACATCGATGTCTTCTATCAGCAAGTCAAATTCAAGGGCATCCAGATCAGCATTGATGTGGATCCGATGTAACTACCTTTACGACAATAGCTATTTGCTTTGCTCGGTGCCGTACTTTTCAATAAGTAGCTCATTAAGGGTACGAACCATTTGATTTTCTTTTTCTAATTCGTAAATTTTCTGCTTTACCTCAGAAAAACTCGAACTGAATAATAAAAAGAAATCAAATTGCAACACATTTGAAATTACCGACAAGAGTTCAGTATCAATCGAACTTCTGGTAAGAATAGAATAGACGTTGCCCCGCGATTTATTGATTTTCTTGGCAAAATCGGTAACAGACAAGTCACTTTCATCGAGCACGCGCTTAATTTCTTGACCAATATGAACCTCCACCATGTCACAAATTTGCTGAATGCATTGCTCATAATCTTATACATTAAGTTTATATTATAATAC
>JBJTNX010000193.1:0-3096 GCA_046074325.1 Sphingomonadales bacterium | reverse complement strand
TGCGAGTTGCAAACTGCGGTTGCGGATATCGGCTATGAGCGTATTGAGGTTCTCAGTCATGTTAAGCGGTGACTTTGTACAAAGTTAACAAGCATTCGTTTACATTCTGCAAAAAAGAAGAAGGATTTTCTATTTTTTCTTATGTAGTTTTGACCATGCGTTATTCTATCTTGCTTGTGGCGTTCATCACAACCGTTTTTTGTCGTGCACAAATACTAACTTGTGATTCGCTTTGGAGTTTACCCATGGCCTCCCCAGTAGAGCTCAGCGCAGGTTTTGGTGATCTTCGGCCCAATCATTTCCATATGGGAATCGATATCCGCACTTTTGGCAAAGAGAATCTACCGATTTACGCGATTCAAGATGGCTTTATTTCCCGAATGAGGGTCTCATCGGTAGGTTACGGTTGGGTCTTGTATATAGATCATCCGAACGGCTACACTTCAGTATATGCGCATTGTAATCAATTTGCACCGGCTATTCAAAAATTTTATTTAGATACATCTAAAGCATTGCAGCAAAACGAATTAGACCTTGTGCTTCCAAAAAATCTAATTGCAGTAAAAAAAGGAGAATTGGTTGCGTTTTCAGGAAACACGGGTGGCTCAAGTGGACCCCATTTACATTTTGAACTCCGCGACACCCAAACAGAGCATGCACTTAATCCCTTTTTGCATGGCTTTCATACCAGCGACGATGGCCAACCTATTTTGAGTGGGGTGCGCATTTACGCAGTCGATACGAACGGGTATGAAATTCAAGGTAAAAGCGTTAATGTTGTCATGGGCCAAAATGTACATCGAGTTGATTTAGCTCCAGGATTTTTGAGTACAGGGCAGCGCATCGCAATGGCCATAAATGTCACTGATCAATTTTCACCAGGCGGCAGAAGCCTGGGTTTGTTTAGTGCAGAAATCTGGACGCCAAACGCGCCTCATTTTGCTTTTGAACTTGACGAACTTGATTTTGAAGATGGTCGCTATATCAATGCACATCATGATTTTGCATATGCGCAGCAAAGCAAAAAAAAGTATCAAAAAATATTTAGGTCAAAGAGCAATCCCTTGACAATTTATCCATACGAAGGCTGTGGTACTTTTGAAATGCGCGGCAAAGATAGCCTGGCATTTTCGTTGATGCTACGCGATGTAAATGGCAACGAAAGTTTGCATACGATTTGGGTGCATCATCCTGGTCCGCTTGGTCCAGTGGCGCCAATTAAATACAACGCCCAAACGCATTGGCTTTCAAATCAATCCTATAACTACAAAAATGGGCTTTGGCAAATTTCAATTGATTCGTTGTGTTTTTTTGAACCCACCTTAAAAAGCTTAGACTGGGGCACCAAACGGGTAGGGTCAGCATCGATTCAATTGTCCAAGCCGATTCAAATCACTTACTTACTCAAAGATACCACTGGGGCAAAGCAATTTTGTTTAACGATGAATAGCAAGTATTTGCCCACAACTTTTAATGATGGTGTTTTGTCAGCAAGTTCCAAAACGCTCGGAACCTTTGGGCTTAGAAAAGATATACTAGCCCCAACAATAACTGAAAAAGCAAATAATAAATTAGATAGTTTAAATAATGGCGCATGGTCTTGGCTCGTCAAAGACGACTTCTCCGGAATTGCCAGCTATTCTTGTTGGCAAAATGAGGAATGGGTGCCTGCGTATTATGACGCCAAAAGTGGTCTTATTTCAGCGCAAATGCGCGTCCCATTTGTGGCGGGAACACAAATTGAATTGCGCGTCAAAGATGCGGCTGGAAATGAGCGTGTGGTTCAGAGAAGTACGCCGTTGGCGCCTTTGAGGTAAATAGGGCTGCAATAAGCAAGATCTTCAAATTGCTGGTTATTAAAAGCATGCAATGCAATATGGGCTTGGTATTTAGCTGAAAGCGGGATATCTAACCATTGAAGTTTATCGCTGGTCCAAATCAGTTTTGCCTTTGGACTGGCGTCACCGATTACAACCGATGGCAATAAATTTGAAATGTCGGTTTGATCGAGAAGCGCACAATGCAATTTTTGTATGCTTTTTCCCTGCTTATCAAATACTTCCATGTAGGCTTCGGTTCGGCGCGCGTCGAGAATAGTGATAACGTTTGGTGATGATTCAAATCCATTTTCTTTTGCGATCTGATAAAGAATTTGATTTGTAGGCAAAGCAATGAGTGGAATAGACAGGGCAAAACAAAGTCCTTTAGCTGTGGAGAGCCCAATGCGCAGTCCTGTATACGATCCGGGCCCAGAACTGTAACTAACGGCAGATAAATCATGCAGTTGAATTGCTTGCTGAACTAAAAGTTCATGGATCATTAGCGTAAGGGCTTCACCATGAATATAAGCATCGGTGGCCTGATCGGAGTACGCCAACAAAGCGCCATCTTTAGAAAGTGCAACACTGCAAACTTTTGTGCTGGTCTCGAGGTGAAGAAGAATTATACTCATTCTTGACACTCAAACTTAAATCCAACGCCATGAACGTTATTGATTTGGATGTGCGGATCCTCTTTGAGGTATTTGCGTAATTTGGTGATGAAAACATCAAGGCTTCGGCCTACGAAGTAATCATCTTGACCCCAAACTGAATTCAAAATGACATCTCTTGGAATGAGCTGGTTTTTGAATTTGTATAGGGTTCGCAAAATCATCGCTTCTTTTTTCGTCAACGTAAGGAGCTGCGTAGGCGATTGCAATGTAAAGTTTTCGGTGTCAAAGGTGTAAAGTCCAATTCGAACAACTTTGTCTTCGGGGATATCTGTTTGAAGTTTAACGCGTTTGAGTAAGGCTTTTACCCTTAATTGCAATTCTTCTGCACTAAAAGGTTTGGTGAGGTAGTCGTCGGCGCCAGCATTAAAACCTTCTATTTTATCAGCAGTCTGACTTCGAGCGGATAAAAATAAAATAGGAATTTCGGAATTTTGTTTTCGAATGTCTCGCGCTAAAGTGAAACCGTCTTTGACAGGAAGCATGACGTCGAAAATACAAAGATGATAAGCATCTTCTTGGAAACGGCGCAGTGCTTCTGCTCCGTTTTCACATAAGGTAACAGCGTAGCCATCGGCTCTAAGCTGATCTGAAACAACGATACC
>JBJTNX010000192.1:0-4365 GCA_046074325.1 Sphingomonadales bacterium | reverse complement strand
AACTTAATGTGTTCACGGTTCTTTCTGTTAAATAAAAAACTTAAATTCCCTAAATTTAGGGGTGCAAAGATACAACTATTGTATTTATTTACAAATCAAAAGCAGAAAAAATCAAGATTATTTTGCTTTAAATGCAGAAATCGCTGCTTTTGTAAAATCACTGAGTACCAAACGGCCACTAATTGCTGCTCTGTCTAATAAGAGTTGATCCCAGTGTTCGGTGCCTTCCCAAAAGATTTGTTTGAGCGCTAACATGGCTTCTGGGTTAGAGGCCGCGAGTTGTGTGCTTAATTTTTGAACGGCGGCATCCATTTGACTTTCGTCGGAGAAGATTTCTGTGTAGAGCCCTTTGTCTTTGGCCCATTGGGCGCTGCGCCATTCGGTGGCGTTAATGGCCAGTTCGCTCATGGCAGAACGGCCTATTTTGCGTTCTACGGCTGGCCCGACAACAAATGGCCCAATACCAACTGCTAATTCTGAAAGTTTAACTTCTGCTCTGTCGGAAGCAAAACAGTAATCGGTGGCAGATGCCAAACCGACGCCGCCCCCCACGGCGCGTCCTTGAACGCGTCCGATGATTAGTTTGGGTGCTTTTCGGCAAGCGTTAATCACTTTAGCAAAGCCTGAGAAAAATCCCAAGCCGGTTTGGAGGTCTTCAACGGCAATGAGTTCGTCAAAACTAGCGCCAGCGCAAAATGCTTTGTTTCCTTGGGATTGCAAGACAAGTACTTTGCAGCGTTCGTCTTGCGCGATTTCAGTAATGGTGTCAGCTAATGTTTGCAGGATATGACCAGGTAAGGAATTACTCATTGGATGCCCAAAAGTAACTAGGCCGATTCCTTGGGTAGTAATTTCGGCCACTACAAAGCCGTTTTGTGTATTTTGATCCATTTTTATTTGAGCGTAAAACTGTCTGTTCCGATGAGTTGACCTTCGCAGTAAATGCGCACTTTGTAAGTGCCTTTGGTAGCGGCCTCACCTTTCAGCTCATAATATATTGTTAAATCTAAAGCTTGGTTTTGGTAATCGACGTCTTTGCGCTGCGAATAAGGTGGACTGCCGCTTTCAGTTTCCGTTACAAAGTTGCTACTGCCTTGCAGCACTTCTCCGGATGGTGCAGTAATTTGCATAAATACTGTTTTGCGACCTGCACTGGTGAGGACGTTTTCCGAAAGCGTGAAGCTACTGCGGAACTGAACCGCGTTTTTGGCACGATCGGTAACCTCCATGGTGTTGTTAAGGCGTTGTTTGAGTGCTTCGGATTGAAAACCGTAGGCTTGTAACTTACTGCCTTTTTTGACTTGCTGCTGTGATTCTTCGGCCTGACGGCGGTAGTTGTCACGTTCGGTGGTAGTGGTAGATAAACGCACATTGGTTTCCTCTAAGCGTGTTCCGAGGTCAATATTGAGCGTATTGAGCGAGTCTATGGTGCGTGCATAGCTGCGCATGATTGAACGCAAAGTTTCGTTTTCTCTGCGGGCTCTAACGAGTTCTCTAGCCGTGATATTGGCGCGATCGAGTTTTTTAAGCAATTGGGTTATTTGTGCTTTTTGTGCATTGAGGCTATCCGCTTTGGTGGCGTCTTTTTCAATGAGCTTGTTGTAGTCTCGAAGCATTTGGTTGAGGTTCTGCTTGAGGTCTTGTTTCATACTGCCGGTGTAGCCGGATAGCGCGTCTTCCATGTCGGCCATGTCGGCAAGCAGTGCGGTATTTTTATTGCTGCAGGTATTTAATGCCGCGCGCTGCCTCGACCAAGCAAGCGTCAGCCCGGCTAATCCTGCAAGCAGAATGAAAATAAAAACGAAATAAAATCGATTCGATTTAGGTTGGTTTTGTTCTGGCGTTTCCATGTTGTTTGATTAGATAATCAAAATTACAAAAGAAATGCTTAGGTAGTTTGTTTTAAACTTTATTGATGGATTTGCCAGCAGATCTCTTTTGAAAACCGCAAAAGGCTATCTGCGCCTACTGCGGTGAAACGCGCATCGCTACTTGCTGGGTAGGCCCCGCCGTGGTGCATGGCTTTAGCAACGCTTACACCGGTCGGCACGCCGTTGAGAATGACACGCCCCACTTTTTGGTGAATAAATTGGCTGAGAAGAGGGTGTAAAGTATGCGCATCGTTTTGAAATAAACTAAATGTCAATTGACCACCAAGTTGCCCGAGTGTGGTTTGCAAATCTTCTATATTTTGAAATGAACTCAGTATGGTAAACGGACCAAAAACCTCTTCTTGAAGGGTGGTCTCGTGTGTAAGTAGTTGAATGGGCACTTGCGCCATGCACCAACGGCCTTCGATTCCGTTAATTACCGCACTAGCGTGAATGGCTTCAACTCCTTTGATTTTAAGCACTTCGCGTTTTCTGGCTTCATATCTTTGAAAGATATCCGGATGCAACATTGGGTAACTTTTTTGCTGTGCGAGTGCTTGTAGGAATGATTCTTTGAATAAATGCAGATGGCAATCGTGAACTAAAATTAGCCCCGGTTTGGTACAAAATTGCCCCGCATCGGTGCAGACGGCAGCGGCTAATTTTTGGGCGGCTTCTTGTACTTGTTCTGTGTGCAGATCGGCATTGAGCAACACTGGATTAATACTTCCCATTTCGGCAAAAACGGGGATTGGAGCTGGCCTTGCTGCGGCTAAATCCATTAATGCGCGCCCACCTTTAATGCTACCAGTAAAACCGATGGCCTTGATTTTAGGATGCTGCGCAAATGTGCCAGCCCAATGATAAGTATGGTCAATGACATGACTGAATACGGCAGTTGGTAAAGAATGGGCTTGAAGCGCGCGCTCCACGCAATTTGCAACTGCGATACTCGTGCCAACATGCATGGGGTGCGCCTTGAGCACAACACAGCAGCCTGCGGCCAATGCGGCAACGCTGTCACCGCCGATTGTCGAGTAAGCCAGCGGGAAATTAGAGGAACCGAGTACCAAAACTGGACCAATCGGTAGCTTTTTTTTGAGCAGTTTTTTTTGCTCACTAGGCAACACATCTTCCTTTTGCCACAACATTGATTCGATAAGCTCAGCAAAGTGTTCTAACGTATAAACAGTTCGTTGGAATTCAATTTCAAAGCGGGAAGCAGATAAACCACTTTCTGTCAGGTATTGATCCCGAATAAGCTCCTTATCTTCGTTCAGGTTCAAAATAATGGTCCGTAGGAATTGGGCACGTTTTTGGGCTGAGCTCGAACCAAAAAAAGCTTGCGCTTCATCAATTTGCGCTTCCCAAGCTGATAAAAAGGTAGGCGGGGTAGGGAAATACAGGGTTGTATTCCAGGTGTTGTTTGCGGCATGAAAGGTCCTGAAACCTTTTGACATTTTACGCCTCTGTGAGCTCGAAACGATAGCTTTCCATAATTTGGTTGGCTAACATTTTTTTGCAAGCGCTATCTACTTTCTGCTCTGCCTCAGCTTTGCTTGCCGCTTCGACAAACAAACGGATGTGTTTGCCAATGCGTACGCCGTCGATTTCGGCGAGCCCGATGTTTTTCATGGAGTTTGTAACGGCTTTGCCTTGCGGATCAAGGAGCGCGTCGAGGGGCATGACGTCGATTTCAGCTTTGAATTTCATGTTTATTATATTGAAAATGTTCAACGGTGGATAAAACCAAGTACAAAATTACAATTATTGGGATGGCCCAAACAATAAAAATTGGAATACTTATCAACGAAATCAGTAACAAAAGGTAGCGGTATTCATTGCCTTTCCAGGCATAATTCTTGAATTTGAGTGCGAGAAGTGGCAGCTCGACAACCATAAGAACAGCGAAAAGTACGGCTATGACACATAATGTGTAACAATCAAAAAGTGTGTATATCCAAGCAGATTGATGGCTCCAATTGGGTAATTTGAACCAAAAGTAAAGCGGAAAAAAAGCAAAAAAGATGGTCGCTGTTGGGGTAGGGACACCTATAAATTTGTCGGATTGTCGTTCGTCAATATTGAATTTAGCCAGCCTAAATAGTGCAAAAAAAGGAATAATTAGTGCCACAAACGGCAAGAACTTAATTGATGCGTTGTAGATGTTGTTGCGACCATAGAAAATGGCAGCCTTCCAATCGATGAGTTGTGCCACGACGTATTCATTGCTTGCACCGCCGTATGACTGAACACCCTCTGCGTTTTTAAAAAGACCAGATGGATCGATACCCACAATAATCATCACAAACATGAATAGGCCAGGTGCAACGCCAAAACTGACCAAATCAGCTAGTGAATCGAGCTGTTTGCCGAGCAGGCCATTTGAATGGGTTAGTCTGGCGACAAAACCATCAAAAAAATCGAGAATGGCAGCAAGCGCAAGTACGTATACGGCCCAATCTAAACGGCCACTCAGGCTAAAAATAATGGA
>JBJTNX010000191.1:0-3886 GCA_046074325.1 Sphingomonadales bacterium | reverse complement strand
CTCGGAGATGCGTATATTCGTACCATAAAAGGCGTCGGATATACCTTCAACGACAAGTGAGAAAAGCAAGACCTAGTTTTTTAATCCTCAGTGGCAGTATTTTATTCTACATACTGAGCTTTCTATTTACACTTTTCGTTCATCTACAAATTGTTACTTTAAGCAATACGCTTATTTTTTTAATCCCGCTCGTTACCGGGATTTTTGCTTATACCATCTTTTATTACATCATCAAGCGCTTTTTGCAATACAGAATGAGTCTCATTTACCGCAGTATTCAAAGCCTCGAACAAAACACGGCTAAAGACCAGAGTATAGATGCGCTCGTTGCGCAAGGCGAACAAGATGTCCAGGACTGGAAGCAAAAACGTACCCAAGAAATTGAAAAACTCAAAGAACAAGCCGCCTTTCGAAAAGAATTTCTCGGGAACCTTGCTCATGAACTGAAAACACCTGTTTTTTCTATTCAAGGTTATATCGATTCATTGTTAGATGGTGGAATGGAAGACCCTACCGTACTTAGAACTTTCTTGGAAAGAGCAGCCAAGTCGACCGAACGCATGACGCACATTTTAGAGGACCTCGATCAACTCACCAAATTAGAGTTGGAGCGCATTCCATTAGACATTCGAAGTTTTGATTTGCTCGAGCTGATCAACGAGACTTTCGAAGCCATGGAATTGATTGCTAAAGAAAAACGTTTTCGACTTCGAACAGATGCCTCAGAGCCTTTTTGCTATGTGAATGCAGACCGTAACAAGTTAGCCCAAGTATTACTCAACTTGATCAGCAATGCTATTTCTTATGGAAATGAAGATGGTGAACTTTGCATCAGCATAGTCCAGATAGACAACACTTACAGTCTTCAAATAAAAGACAACGGTCCAGGAATCGAACCTGAACACATTCCGCGTTTATTTGAACGTTTTTATCGGGTTGAAAAAAGTCGAAACCGCAATGAAGGCGGATCGGGGCTTGGTTTGGCTATTGTTAAACACATCATTGAATCTCACGGTCAACAAATCCAAGTAAGCAGTAGTGTAGGAATTGGAACCACTTTTACATTTAGCCTGGAGAAAAGCAAAGCAACAGGCCCGGTTAGCTCCAGAGGAATTCCGCTGAAATAAATTAATGCGTCGAGGTCATGTTACTCGGCACACAAATGATAAAATCTGCACGGCCAAGGTGCGCTTTGTCTAATTGCTGCACATTTTCTTGACTCACTGTACTAATTGTTAAAATTCGGGTTTGTGGAGCCTCTTGAAGCACGTACCACATAATACCCTGGTAAAAATCAGAATGATACGCACCATTAAAATGTAAATGTACGGTCTTGGGCGTGCGCCACGGATTGTGCAAAATGAAATGTGCCATTGTCGCGTCTTTGATGGCTTGGGCCTCAACCATGCGCCAACCCATTCCTGGCCCCATATGCGCACCCATTTGTTTCATGTCCTGGTACTGACTCAGCGTGGTGTCAAAAGCAAATGTAAGCGGTGCCATTTGCTCTTTTATGGCTTGCGGAAGTGTATCGAGTGCAGCCCTTCCTTTCTTAAATAGTAAACTCGCATATTTTCGCTGAATATTAGAGGCCACACAAGACAACCCTTTGTCTTTTGCAAAATGGATTAAAGGCGCATAATCTGTTTGGTAATTTGGCCAAAGTCTGAGTGTATCTTTGAGGTTTTCATCCTTGATTTCTCCCTTCAAATAAGCACTTAATACAGCTTGTTGATCTTGCTCGAACATTTCAAATCCAAGTTGCAAGTTTTTTCCATGTGCAACATACATTTGCGCTGTGAGTTCGAGTTGCAACCAATGCGCAATAGGATTGTCGTGAAACTCACCGAACAGCACTAAATCCACAGTATTGGCGTGCTTTTTAAGGGTCTTAAATGAAACTTCCTTTCCTTTGGAATTATAAATTTTATAAGCAGGCAAATCCTGAGCATATAAGATACTCGTGCTCCAGATCAAGAGGAGGGAAAACAAATGTTTCATTCTTTTAATTTTTGGCAAAGTAAGTGATTTTCAGGTCTTCAGCCGAAAATTTAATAAATTAGAACAAAATTCAATCAATGCTCAAATTTACACTTCTTACCTTCTTGCTCTTTTTGGCTAGCCTTAATTATGCACAAGACCCTTGCTCAAGTGGACGTTATGCCGACGCCGTTTTTTCACAGTTCACCCTCACGAGTAACCTCACCTTTGGTCAGAACAGCAATTGGGCCAATTCAAATACCGTTCTTAAACTCGACATATACGAACCCACCAATGACACACTTGCCGCCCGACCACTCATTATTTGGGTCCATGGCGGTAGTTTTATTGGTGGCAGTAAAACAGATCCTGATGTCAAAAAACTTTCGGAGAATTTTGCCAAGAAAGGCTATGTATGCGCGAGTATCGACTACAGACTGGGTTTCTTTCCCTTTGATTCTACAAACGCTGTCAAAGCAGTTGTACGCGCTGTTCAGGACCTCAAGGCCGCAATACGCTATTTCTATAAAGACGCCCAAACTACCAATCAATTTAAAATAGATACCAATCATATCTTCATTGGGGGCAGTTCTGCCGGAGCCATTACCGCACTACATGTGGCATACTTAAACGACCCATGTGAATTCAGTGATTACATGAGCGCCAGCGCGCTGTCAAGCCTTGGTGGTCTAGAGGGCAATTCTGGAAATCCTGGTTATTCGACCAAAGTACACGCGGTCATCAATGGTTGTGGCGCACTTGCACGCTATAATTGGTTAGAAGCTGGCGACGTACCGTTGTGTTCTGTTCATGGAACCAACGATGGCACTGTTACCTACAACCGGGGCTTGGTTAACCCTGGCACGCCGCTCATGTATTTAGATGGCAGCCGTATGATCCATGAGCGCGCCTGTGCGATTGGAGTAAGCAACCAATTCTACACCTTCAACAATGCACCGCATGTCCCCTACTTGGGCAACGCTGCCTACATGGACAGCACAGAACGTTTTGTACGAGACTTCCTCATTGAGGTCATGGGTTGCACACAAAGTAGTACTTTACTACCCGCCAATCAAATGCAGCAGCAGGCGTATTTGTATCCGACTACTTATTGCGATGGATCAGCAAGCAATGAGGCCTGCTCAGGCGTTGGCATCAATGACATAAGCGCTATTGAAACCTTACAGTGTTATCCAAATCCAACACGTGGAAATGTAAGTATTCAAACGGAGCACGGGTTCAAATCTTTAAGTATTTACGCCATTTCAGGTCAACTCATTTTTGAAGAAAAGGACCAATATTCCTCTATTTTTGAAATAGATTTGAACGCGCAAAACAATGGAATCTACCTCATCGAGGTGCAATTCGAAAATGGGCAATTACTGAGAAACAAACTCATCATCGAAAAATAACCCATGAAAAAAATCAGCCTTCTCTCCACTATACTTTTCCCATTGCTACTATCTGCTCAAACTTGGAGCAATGATGTCGCCCAGATTTTTTACAACAAGTGTACAGCATGCCATCATCCGGGTGGCGCTGCGCCGTTTTCACTCATGACGCACGCAGAGGTGAGCCCGTTGGCCGCAGCTGTTTATCAATGTGTCAACACCGGCGAGATGCCACCATGGCCACCCGACAACAACTACCAACAATACCAACACAACCGCGCGCTTTCAAATGCAGAGAAAACGACGATTATCGGTTGGCTCAATAATGGGGCCCAAGAAGGAAACCCAAACCAAACACCTCCGCCGCCAGTATATACGTCAACAACCTTTTTAGGCAATGGCGATTTGCAAGTGCAAATTCCGACCTATATGTCTAAAGCTACCACACAAGATGACTACGTTTGCTTCAATATTCCGACCAACCTCACTCAAAATCGGGTTATCAAAGCCGTAGA
>JBJTNX010000190.1:0-5733 GCA_046074325.1 Sphingomonadales bacterium | reverse complement strand
CAACTTCCGCCGCCAATGACAGCGATTTTTTGCGGTGTTTCCATTTGGCAAAGGTAAACAATCTGTTGCAACTACTTTGTTACTAATTTTGTAAGAAAAACAAATCATGCGTAGCAACCACGAAATCGACTACTTCATCAAAGGAGAAGAAATGCAGCTCATCGAAATTGAGCTCGACCCACAAGAAACCGCTATCGCCGAGGCAGGCGCATTCATGTACATGGATCAAGCCATAGAAATGCAAACCATTTTTGGCGATGGTTCTGCTCAAACCGGTTTTATGGGTAAACTCTTTAGTGCCGGAAAACGCCTTTTAACGGGTGAAAGTTTATTTATGACCGCATTTACCAATCAAGGCTTCGGTAAGGCACGAGTCGCATTTGCATCGCCATATCCTGGTAAAATTGTACCATTTGATCTCTTACAATACAATGGCAAAATCATTTGTCAGAAAGATGCCTTTTTATGTGCGGCAAAAGGGGTGAGTGTAGGCATAGAATTTCAGCGCAAGCTCGGCACCGGACTTTTTGGTGGAGAAGGTTTCATCATGCAAAAGTTAGAGGGCGATGGCTTTGCGTTTTGTCATGCGGGTGGATACATTACCGAACGCACCTTACAACCCGGCGAAGTTTTGCGCGTTGATACGGGCTGTATTGTGGCCTACACCCAAGACATCGACTACGATATCCAGTTTGTTGGCGGTATCAAAAATACCATTTTTGGCGGTGAAGGTTTATTTTTTGCCACGCTAAAAGGCCCAGGAAAAGTATGGCTGCAAAGTTTGCCTATCTCTAGATTGGCAGCTCGGATTTTAGCCTACAGCACAACCACCCGTAAAGAGGAAGGCAGCATTTTGGGTGGTCTTGGTAATTTGCTAGACGGCGACGGACGTTGATTATTCGGGCTTAGATCTCGGATTATTGAGGTAGCGAATCCCGGTAGGTTCTATAGCAACGCGTCGGTATTTATATAATTTTCCGAGTGCCTGCTTAAAGGTTTTTTTACTCTGGCCTAGTATTTCTCGGACCATTTCCGGATCACTTTTGTCTGTGAGTGCCAAAAAGCCGTCATTGGCTTCTAGTTCAGCTAGAATTTTTAGTTCAGCGGCATCATAGCGGCTGTCGTTCGGTACTTCTAAACGGATATCGAGTTTGCCATCTTCTCGAACCTTTGCCACATAACCCTTGCATATTTGTTCGGCTTCTAGGGGTTGAATCTGATGATCTTTAAAAATAAGTCCTTCGTAACGCATATCGACAATGACATTTCTACCAAGCTTGCCATCATCGCAAATCAACAACGTAACCTCTTGACCTTCTAGACTTTTATCTTGACAGGGGAGCAAGACCTTTTTGATTTTCATACTGCCGTATAGGCGATCCGTTTCATAGTCATAAAGTAACGCAAAGAGCCTGCGTTCTCCAATTTCGAGTCGTTGGCGTTGTTCGGCAAAAGGAACAAACAGATCTTTGTCGAGCCCCCAATCAACAAACGCGCCATACGGATTGACTTGTACGACATCTAAATACGCGCATTCGCCAAGAAGCAGATATGGCATTTCCTTTACGGCTACCAAGCGTTCAGATGAGTCTTTCATGACGAAAACCTCTACCTCTGACCCTTCTTCTAAATCAGGGGTCAGGTATTTGTTCGGAAGTAATACTTCGTTCTCTTGAAGATCGACGAGATAAGCTCCGGGCGGTGCAAAACGCTTGATCGTTAATTTGTTGATTTTTCCGAGTTGCATAGAGTAGGGGCTTAATAAGATTCTGGATTTGAAGGTCTTCTAAACAAACCAAATCGGCGTTTGCGATTTTTGGGTTGGTTGACGTCTGAATTGGTTTCTGGTGTGGGTAAGGCCGCAGTATGCGCACCATTTGCCGGATTTTGCTGATCAGTCGGGTTCATCCAGTCCGCGCGCATCCGGTTCTTCTCTACTTTTCCAGTTTTTTGATTGAGTGCATAATAATAGCGTTCGCCAACATCGGCAGGGTTGGTAGCCACTACATCGGACTCGAGTTGCCATAATTCACGGTCGTAGTCGTAAACATAGGCATCGTAGGACATATCTGGAAAGTAATACGAAGCAACGCCTTCAAGTGCAGGAGCCTCTGCCGAGAGATGGTCAAAAACGATACGAGCGCGTTTCGGTTCGAATTCCAAAGACATACTGGCCATATTGGCGTACTCGAAAACAACTCTTTTTTTAATTCCTTTTGGGTCCTTAAATACCGGGCTACCAAATTTGGCCACCTGCCCAGAAAAACTAAGTACATCTAATATTTTGTAATTGCTCATGGTGGTCCCGCCATCGTAGCCAAACAATAAGTATTGTGTTTTACCTTGAAATGAAAAATCGATAATCTTGTAATAAACAGCACCGTACCAACTTTTGTGATCGACTATCCCTTCTGGCTTGGTGTTGTAAGCATCCAAAATATCGGTTAACTCCAATACTTGAACGCGATCTTTCCCTTCTTCACGACGCAAAACAAAGCCACCATAAGTGTAAGATAAATCCGATAATTCTACGTTCCAAGTGAGCAGCCGAACGGTTTGATCGGTGCTTTTAATATCGGCTATTTTGAGTTGTTGAAGTGGTAAATCAAAGAAGTCTTTGCTGCGTACAAGTTCGGACATGGCTTTTTTAAATGCCAAATGCAAAGTACTTATTTGTTCGTCGTTGTTTGCGCTGCGAAGAGCAGAAAGTGCTTGGACGGCCGCTTGTTCTTTCTGGGCAAGACTTTGACCAAGACTTGAAAAAGGCAGCCATATAAGTAAGAGATTTAAAGCAAGGAGGTGCTTCATGAATCGTTTAACGAAGGAAAGCTGCTTAGGTTACGTTATTTAAGGCTTTGAAGGGCGGCAATTGTGGCGCTTGGATCTGCCGAACCAAAAACAAAACTGCCAGCTACAAGGGCATCTGCTCCGGCTTGTGCAAGCTGCGCACCAGTTTCAAGGTTGACGCCACCGTCGACTTCAATTAAAAAATGAGATTTGGTTTGGTTTCGCAATGCTTTAAGACGCGCCACTTTATCGTTGGCCGCTGCAATAAAACGCTGCCCGCCAAAACCTGGATTGACGCTCATGACCAAGACCAAATCTAACATTGGCGCAATTTCGGACAGGACCTCAATGGGGGTATGCGGATTGAGTGCAACTCCGGCTTTCATGCCAAGTTCTTGAATTCGGCTAATGGTACGGTGGAGGTGTGTACACGCCTCGTAATGAACGGTGAGGATATCTGCCCCAGCTTTTTTAAAGTCTTCTAGGTAGGCATCTGGGTTGGCAATCATGAGGTGAACATCTAGCGTTTTACTGGTGTGCTGCCTGATGGCTTGGAGCACGGGAAAACCAAAAGAGATATTTGGTACAAACACACCGTCCATGACGTCGATGTGTAACCAATCTGCAACAGAGTGATGCAACATTAAGGTGTCGCGTTGGATGTTGCCGAAATCACAGGATAAAACGGAAGGAGATACAATCATGGCCAATTTTTTATCAAAATTAGCCATTATTTCCCGAACGCAGCGCTTTGATCAGGTCTTGCTCTCGTTGATACAAGTCTAAGAAAAAATGAAGCCCATCCCGATCTGCCGTAACAGTTTGGTAATAGACAAAAAGGGGTATTGGCTGCAGAAGTGGTATTTTTTGATGGATTAAATTAGCGGTTAATTTTTGCAGTGAATCACCGCTTACTTGATTGAATTTTGAACCAATATGATCTTGATTTAAAATGGTCATTCCAAGTGCAATGGGTGCTTCGGTGCGCATGCAGCCATGCGAAAAACTCCTGAATGGGTTACTGAATAAGCTTCGGCTTGGTGTGTCGTGGATATATACAGAAAAAGCGTTGGCAAACTCAAATTTGATCAGACCAAGGCTATTCCAAGGACCCGGATCTTGTTCAATTCGATAGGGAAATGTGTTGTCTTTTATTTTTTTCCAATTGACCATTTTCGGATCGATTTCTCTTTTGTTAGCGCCGTAAATGCGCATGTGTTCTTTTTGGAGGTAATTGGCATTTCTTTTGAGTGCCGGAAGAATTTCATTTTTTGCAATTGAACTTGGAACGCGCCAATAAGGTAAACTCACGATTCGGTTTAAATGTGAGCTGAGTTCAGGTGTGGCGTGCTCTATTTTTCCAATAATGACCCTATGTTCGGCCCGAAGTGTATCATCGGAGATAAATTGCAAAACAAATGCGGGTAAGTTAATACCAATGAAGGTTTTTGGTTTTGGTTTTTGTTGGCGAAGACGGTCCAACGAAATTTGGGCATGATATAAACGGTCTTGTTTGGATTGTTTGAAGGCATAAACAGTAGCCATACCAATACGGCCATCAGCATTGAGTCCGTTCTGTTTTTGGAATTGTCGCAGCGCTGCCCGAATGGTTAAACTGTCCGCTTGCGCGGAAATGAGGTTTTTACCAAGGAGCGCCAATTGGAGTTGTTCCCATGCTCGGTTTTTGTTGTCTTTCTCGGGCGTAAGTGTGTAGCAAACAGTGTCTTGAATGACCGTATCGCAATAGTTAAATAAATGCTGCGCAAAATAGCGGTAATTAGAATCGGCTGGGCCTCTTGTTAGTAATATGGAATCGGTATTGAGCGATTTTTCGAGCCAAGTGCTTGGGTATTTTTGCCATTGCTTTGCTTTGAGTTGGCGCTTGTCGAAATCGATAAAACCGCTATCGAGGTCGTGCACAATAGTACCGATTTGATAACTTACTAGGAGCTCTGTGATCAGCTCATGTTGACTTTTATCGATGACCTGCCCTCTTGACTTTGGAAGCCCAAAATGGCCTAATTTGTTGGCTGTTTTCAGCCAATTTTGCTTGATGCATTGGTGTGTGGAGTCGCTTGAAAAAAAAGGCTTAAAATGGAAAGCCGCATACATATTGAAGAGCTGACTGCGTGCTGCTTTATTGAGTGGAAGTTGAGGATGCCCTTCTAAAAGCAAAAGCTTTAATTTCTGCGCATGATTTAATTTCCTACTTTTTAAGAAATCGGCTTGCCCAGATGGCCCTTGTGTTTCATTGCAACTTGAAATGAGCAGTGCTGAAAACAAAAATCCAAAAAAGAAGCGAAGGTGAGCTTTCATTTATTCCTTACTTTCGTTGAAGGTAATTAAACATTACAAATTGATGGTTATTGGTCTGATTCTTTTTACTGCGCTCTTGTCTTGGCAGGGCTTTCAAAATCCTACCTGGCGCGCCCGTATGTTGTTTAGCCCCTACCTAGCCAAACACAACAAAGAGTGGCACCGGTTCTTCACCCATATGTTTGTTCACCTCGATTGGTCGCATTTGCTTTTCAATATGTTGACGCTTTATTTTATCGGGGATTTTTTTTTCTGGCAACTCACCTCGTTTTTTGGCAACTTCGGAGGGGTCTATTATTTTTCATTGCTCTACATAATGGGCGGTTTATTCGCCACACTCTATGCGTATTACCGTCATCAAGATGACCCGAATTACCGCAGTTTGGGCGCCTCTGGGGCAGTGACAGCTGTTTTATTTGCATTTATTGCCGTCAATCCGATGCAAGAACTTTCCTTGCTATTCATCCCACTGCCTATTCCCGCCTATATTTTTGGTCCATTGTATTTACTCATTGAATATTACGCTTTTAGGAAAGGCAATACGGGTATTGCCCACGACGCGCATATTTCTGGTGCAATTGTCGGGCTTTTATTTGTCCTGATCTTTATACCAAAGTATTTGCATTTTTT
>JBJTNX010000189.1:0-7566 GCA_046074325.1 Sphingomonadales bacterium | reverse complement strand
AGTGCGCCAATTTTTTTGTGCTGTTCTACGTCTAAGCCAACTGCGGTAATCATTTCGGCAACACGCGCCTTTAAATTTTTGATTTTGTAAATGCGCCCCACAAACTCGAGGTATTCACGGACATACATATCGGTATAGAGCGGATTGTTTTCCGGTAAATAGCCGATAAGACGGCGGGTTTCTAGTTGATCGATATCTACTTTGATTCCACAGATTTCGACCTCTCCTTCGCTGGCAGGCATGAAACCGGTCATGATTTTCATGGTGGTCGATTTTCCTGCACCATTTGGCCCTAAAAAAGCGACGATTTCACCTTTTTTGACCGAAAAACTGACATCGCGGACAGCTGCTTGTTCGCCGTAGTATTTATATAGATTTTTGACTTCTATGGACATGGTATGCGAAGTTACTCAATTTTTCAGAGAAACGTTTATTGGGCAACCCTTCGGGAGTAGAAGGCAAAGAAAAATGCAAAAATGGTCAGACCCATTTGTGTTTCTAAACCATCTTCAATTAAAAGCGTAAGTAAAATGCTTAGGCCGATGATAAATCCTTGTAATTGTTTGTAATGCAGCTGCTGCTTGATAAAAAGCAGCATGATCCATATAAAGAGGAGCAAACCTATAATGCCTAGATTGAGCCAAGTAGTAAGGTAATAATTATGCGGGCGCAAACGGCGATCCGGTCTCAATTGCGATGCGCGTTGTTCATAGCGATCGAGCATTTCTTGTTCGAGATCGCCAATGCCTACACCCAACAACCAGTGATCAGCTATTAACGAGGTCGCATTCTTCCAATACTCTAACCGTTCTAATAAAGAATGATCGTTGGGGTTGTTGCTATGATGCAATTGGTAACGTAAACCAAAAAGCCGAGCTGGTAAGCCGCCCTGTGCTTCTCTGACATCAGCAAAACCGAGCTCTACATAATGGATCTCTTGTTGTGATAGTTGCGCTACGCCGCTCGCGGCAGCACAACCATTTTTGCTCATGACATAACGTTGTAGGGTTGTTGAAAGATCTTGGCCGCGTAGATCCCGACCTTCAAATGGAAGTTCCGATCGATGTTCCCAGACTTTCTGCATGGCGCTTTCATTGGGCGGGCACGTCTCACGAGGCTCAATAGGTTGAGCGAGGTAAAAAATCAAATAACCAACCAGCAAAATGGTCAAGGACCCCATGGCAAAAAGCCAACCAATTTTTCTTTTTTGTGTGAGTAGATAAAATAAATGACATGATAATACCAAAACCACCGTCAGGACGCCTGAAAGCGCTTGACTGTCAAAAGTGTAGTACAAAAACCAAAGGGCTAGCAAACCATACCAAAGGTTTTTTCGGATTCGAAACAAAGCCAATGACAAACCAAAGCCAATGAGGATTCCGTATCGGATATGCGACCCAAATAAGGACATTTCTCGAATATCAATGAGCTGCAATTCTTTGGCAAAAAAATGAAAAGAAACATTGTTCACAATTGAACTTAAAAGAAGCGCCCCAAGAAAGAAACTCCACAAACCTTCTATTTTCTTGTGCACCGGTAAAGGTCTTGCGGCGATAATAACCGGGATTAACAACAAACTGGTCAGTCTTCGGAGTTGGTCAAAGCCTTCGGACCAATTGTCGGACCAAAATAAACTGAGCCAAAAGCAACTGTAAAACAACAAAAGCAAATGGACTAAACGGTTTTCAGCCAAACGCCTATAATACGATTTAAAATCAGCTTCGAGTAAAAGATTGAGGCTGCCAAATAGCAAGCCCATTGACATCAAAAATTTGCTGCAAACCATGCCCACCACAAAAAGCAAAAGGGTGAAGTAATGAAGCCTTACGTGGGCTTTGGGTCCGAACCAGCGCTGCAACATAGTTGAGTAACGCTTATTTTTTCAAAATAGTATTGTACTGACTTACATTTTGCAATACTTCAACGCCTTTTTGAACTACCGGATCAGCATTTAGTTGTTGCTTAGCGCGCCCTTCTTGGTAGTAATAGCGAGAAATAATTTCGTCTTCTAGGAGTTCCGATATTTCTTGCTTGAATTTATCGAGGTCTCGTTCTTTAGATGGCGTTACTTTTTCAAGCATTAGGTCGTATTGCGCAGAAATATCTTGAAAATAACCTTCTTTTTCGGCAGTTTCTTTCATTTTTCGCAGAGCCTCTTCAGAGGCAGTGGTGTAGTCAAAATCAGTTTGGGCCATCACATAGGTCTTAAATTTTTCGTATTCTGCTGGGCTCAAATGAAAGCTACCCGCTTCCGCAATACTTGGATTTGACGCAGCATATTGTGTGGCGTAATTGAAAATATGATTCTTCACTAATAACATGGCAGAGAGTCGGCTAAGATCTTCGTACGCAACTTCGATATCGGGTTCAATGCCGCGGCCATCAATAACAGGGCGGCCGTTTTTGGTTTGGAAGGTCTTGAGTAATGAGTCAGCTACTTCTTTTGGTTTTTCACCATTTTCTTTGTCGTAGTATTCTAAACGCTGAACGCAACGACCAGAAGGCGTATAGTATTTGGCAATAGTGATTTTAATCTTAGAGCCGTATTTTAGATCGTAAGTGCGCTGAACCAATCCTTTTCCGAAGCTTGTTTCACCTAAAATTACTGCGCGATCTAGGTCTTGTAAACTACCGGCTAAAATCTCGGAGGCCGACGCAGAACCACCGTCTATGAGCACCACTAACGGCATGTTTGGCGCAAATGGTTCGTCGAGGGTTTTATACGTGCGGTTCTCTTCAGGAACACGGCCTTTAGTCGTTACAACTACTTCGTTTTTTGGGACAAAAAAGTTGACGATCTTAACTGCTTCTATTAACAATCCACCCCCATTGCCGCGTAAGTCGAGGACCAATTCTTGCATGCCCTGCGCTTGCAGCTTTTCAATGGCACTTTTTACATCGGCAGCAGCCGTTTGTGTAAATGAATTGAGCTTGACATAACCTACTTTGTTCTGGAGCATACCAAAATAAGGCACGTCAGGTAATTTGATTTCATCACGGGTTATCTTGAAGCTTTTCTTTCCTTCCCCTTCCCTTTCAATGACCAAATCAAAAGCAGTTCCTTTAGGGCCTTTGAGCGCGTCGGAAACTTCTTCTGTGGATTTTTTTTCCATGCTTTTGCCATCGATACTAATAATTTTATCGCCCGCTTTGAGACCTGCAACCTGTGCCGGTTTGCCTTCGTAAGGCTCGGCAATAAAGCTGTAATCGCCCATTTTACGAATCAAAGCACCTATACCACCATATTGGCCGGTAGTCATAAGCCGGTAATCTTCGATGTTGGATTCATGGTAATACACCGTGTAAGGGTCGAGCTCTTTGAGCATGGCATCTATTCCTGTTTTGGCAAGTTGGCCGTTTTTAGTTTCGTCCACAAAGTACAACTCAAGGTGCTCATAGATTTGATCCATGATTTCAAGACTTTTGAGTGTTTCAAAAGAATTGTTTTGGGCGTAACTAAATGGGAAGTTTAAAAGGAAAGCAAGAAGAATGCTCAGAAGTTTGATTTGATTCATGGGTTTATATCTTTGATTAATTGGTCAAGCGCTTTGCACAACTTTTGTTCCAAAAGTTGATAGGTTGGACGCTCATCGGCAACAAAAGTTAACGAAAAATGCAATTTTTTATTTTGCTGAGCTAATGCTTCGAGGAGCGGGTGTTTGTTTTTGCGCAGTGCCTCTCGCATGATGCGCTTGATGTAATTGCGGTCATGGGCATGTTTGAAGCGTCGCTTGGGAGCTGAGAAAAGCACTTCAAATAAAGTTGTTTGCGGGGTTTCTGGCAATTCTTCCAAAGTATAGAGCACTCGTAATGGAAATACTTTGATGAGCTTTCCGTTAGCGTACAACTGCTCAATTTTTTTAAGACTGCAGAGTTTGTATACCTTCGGTAAAGTTTGGTCGGTATGTAATTGTGCTTTATTCAAGGTGTTGGTCCGAAACTTCTTCGTAATCGGTAAATTGATTGGGGTCTTGCGGTGTGCTATTTTGTTGAGGTGGTTTTGGCCTGAATGCTTTTAGCAGCCGAACAAAAACACCAATTACAAAGAAAAAACCCAATACTTGAAAAATGAATCCAAGCAAAAAAGCTTTTTCTAAGCTCAGGATATTCCTTTCAAACCACTGTAATAAAGCGATTTCTGTCAGGTGCGGATTAAAGTACAACAAGACAAAAACCAGTGCCGCAAAGAACAATAAAGACAACTCTAATTTTACTGAATAGGGCCGCTGCTGCATAGGCATTTGAAAACGGGCAAAGAGCTGAATTTGTTCTTGTTGTTTTTGAAAACGACCGAGCAAGTAAAGCATAAGTATCAGGCCCCCAGGAACTAATTTCTGCCAATCTAAAACGTAGGTCGGTTGGATAGGCGCAAAATCAAGACAATAAGTAAAAGTGATGCCGACAAGCAGTGCATATTTCATCGCTTTGATTAGATAGAACTCTGCCAAGAAGGGAGGGCGCATTCCGGTCAACATTTTATGGAGTAACTCTAAGAAAAACCAAATAAAATTAAATATGGCGAAACGCACACCTAACTTAAACAGCAGCGAAAGAAGAATCATAAGCCGAAGGTACGAAGTTTCGTTATTTCCCCTTTAAAGAAATTACCATCTACATATGAATCAATGCCATGAACCACCATTTTTTCAGAAAATTGATACATGGACCATGAAATATGCGACACTTTGTGATGGGGTCCATAGGAGGCAATCCACAACGGATAACCATCTATACTTCCCTTTAAATAGCGCTCGTAAAAAAAGCGCCCCGTATATACGATGGGCTTACAACGGTAGTGCTGCTCTACAATACGCAACCAATTTTGTACACCCTTTCGCAAATTGGCTGGACCAAAAATAGACATGTGCTCGACATCTAAAACGGGCGGTAAGTCGCCTTTTTTAAGCTGGACATTCGCAATAAAATGGGCTGCTTGTTGGGCAGAATTTTCGGAAGGGCGGTAGTAATGATAAGCGCCGCGTTTAAAACCACACCGATCGATTTCTTGCCAATTCTTGCTAAATTCTGTATCGTGGCCGTTGCGGCCCATAGTGGCTCGAGCGATTACAAAACGCAGCGGGTGTTTGGTGAGCAAGACTTCGTCCCAATTGATATTCCCTTGGTATTGAGAAACATCGATGCCAAAACAAAAATTGCGGTCATCGGCAAGCGCGGTTTCTGCCAACGTTTCTTGCGTATTGTTCAGCAATACGGGGCGGAGTAAATCGATGCGGTCGTAATAGCGAATAAAAACAAAAACATAGGCCACAAATGCAAGTGCCAGTAGCCAAGGAAGGTAAGGTTTTTTGCGGCGCCATTTCTTTTTGGACCAAAACAGCAAGAGCGCAATCAGTCCGAAAAGACCTAAGACATATTGCGGATGATTGAGTAACCACAAAGTAATTGAACGCAAAACGAGCATAAACAAAGATACTAATCCAAACACTTACATGGCGGATCAATCAGAACTTTGGTGTTCGGAAGCCGCGAGGTCAGCTGTTTGGCAAAAATAGTGCCGTACATAACGCCCTCAATATTGAGTTCTCGCAAATGAGGCAGTAAAAAAATACCTTCGCCAAACTGCTCGATGCCGTTGGCATATAAATCCAGTATTTCTAATTTTTGCAGCGCGGCAATTTGTTCGGGGAGCAAGGTTATGGCATTTCTATCTAAATGCAAGACTTTTAGTTGCGTCAATTGGCAAACCGCTAGTGGAAAGACTTCAAATTTATTTCGGCCGAGATCTAATTTTTCAAGTTTTTCGAATTGTTTAATTTCTGAGCTTAGACTCTTTAATTTATTCTTGGAGAGGTTTAAGTACTTTAACTCAGTAAATTGGTAAATTTCTGGTGGCAGGCTATCCCATTTTTGTTCAGAGCAATCAAGTTGAAAAACCACCCGTGGGTCTAATTTAAGCGCGTCTTCCCATTGAATGACCTGAGCGAAATTCCAATTTCTTAGACCAAACAATAAAAAACAAATCAACAGGAGACGCAACATTTTACGAAGGTAGAAAAAAATAAATCGTTCAGAGTTGATTAATTATTGTACATTTAACAATATCTAAACCTCATCTATACCATGCGCAAACTGGCTACCCCTCTATTTATATTGTTGACCTCTCTTGCTTTAGCACAGGCTGGTCCAATCGACTTTCAACCCAATGGTTTTGGCGCAAATTGGGCCTGGACTACTTTTGAAAACGGACCAAACGACCCCTTAGAAATTGTAGCCAATCCCAACCCAAGCGGTATCAACCTCTCTAGTCAGGTCTGCAAGTTTACCGCCCTTGTTAGTGGTGCGCCTTGGGCTGGGTTTGAATCTGTTCATGGGCAGGGAATTGGGATTTTTAACCTGACCGCAGCCAATTGCCAAATCAAAATGATGGTTTACAAAACAGTAATCAGTCCGGTTGGGCTCAAATTTGCAACGCCATCAGGTGCCTCTAGTGGTCAAATTTTGGTCAGTAATACCGTCGTAAACCAATGGGAAGAACTCACATTTGACTTTACACCTGTCCTGAGCGCACCCACATCAATTGGCATTGATCAGATCATTATTTTCCCGGATTTTGGGCAGCGTTCAGATAACAACACATGTTATATCGATAACATCAAATTTTCTAACCAAGATGGCAGTCAGAACGCTGAACCTATGGGCCCAGCACCGACCCCAACTTATCCGGCGGCAAGCGTGATTTCGCTATTCAGCAATCCCTATGTAAATGTTACTGTTGATACTTGGCAAGCACCGTGGTCAAGCGCACAACTTACGGACTTGCAAATTCAAGGAAATGATACCAAGCGCTATTCAGCCATGAATTTTACAGGCATTGAAACCTTAGGAGCCAATCAGCTTGACCTTAGTGGCATGACGCATCTCAGACTCGATTATTGGACGGCCAATATGGATCCGTTTAAAGTCAAATTAGTCGATTTTGGCAACAACGGTCAATATGCAGGTGGCGACGACAGCGAGAGTGAGCTGAGTTTTCAGCCCATTGCGCAGACTTGGAATACGCTAGAGATTCCGCTTACACAATTTAGTAACCTCAATAGCCTTAGTCACTTCTCGCAACTTATTTTATCAGGAGAGCCTGTCGGAACCGGGGTTGTTTTCATTGACAATGTGCTCTTTTTTGACGAAAGTCAAACAAGTGTTTCTGTAAGCAATATAAAACCTGTAATCTTATTTCCGAACCCATGCGCAACTACGCTGCAGATCAAAGCAGAGGAACGCATGAGCTTTATTGAAATTTACAATACAACTGGGCAACAATTGTGCGCGTTCAATTGCAATCAAAATGACGCTGTTATTTCCATGGCTGATTTAAGCAGCGGGATTTACATGGTGCAAATCCGAACCGAAAATGGCCATTTACAACGATTTAAAATTCAGAAGCATTAAGTCTGAAAAAAGTGCTTATGGCGAGTTCGTCTTGCTTTAATTGCACTTTTAATGCGTCTAGATTTTCAAATTTTTGTTCTGGTCGGATACGCTCATGTAAGGATAATGCCAAATAGGCTTCATAGATATCCTCATGGAAATCAAAAAAATGTACTTCAA
>JBJTNX010000188.1:0-7145 GCA_046074325.1 Sphingomonadales bacterium | reverse complement strand
TGCCTTCTACGCCGTTTTCAATCGGAAGTGGATTGCCGAGGATCTCTAATTTTTCTTCGGTGATGTATCGGTATAGTGCATCATTTGTGATTTTATTGAGCTCTTCCAATAGCACTGACTTGCCATATTGTTTTTGAATGAGGGCAGCCGGAACATGGCCCGGACGGAATCCAGGAATTTTGGCTGTTTTTCGATATTTATCAAGGGCAGCCTTCACTTTTCCTTGGTAGTCTACAGCTGCAATTTCAACTTTTAATACGCCATTTTGGGCATCGATTTCTTGACGTGTAATTTTCATGCGATCGTTTTGTTAAGCCTAATATTAAAAAAAAAGGCCTCGTTGAGCCAACGAGACCTTAGTGCGGATGGAGGGACTCGAACCCGCACACCTCTCGGCACCAGATCCTAAGTCTGGCGTGTCTACCAATTTCACCACATCCGCAATTTTATGTAATTCTCTAGACCGTTTGTCTAGAACCCTGTTGGGGCTGCAAAGATAAGAAAGAATTCAATAAAAAAATAAGAAAACAAGAAAAAAGAGCGCAATTATTTCGCGTTTTTTTGAAGTTGCGCCCGAATTTCTTTCATGAAAGAGGAAGCATAAACAAAACTTTCAATTTCGGGATTGTCTGTTGTAATGATCGAATGGCGATCGCCCTCCCACCATTTTTTACCCTGGTGAATGAATAAAATCCGGTCTCCAATTTCCATGACGCTGTTCATGTCGTGTGTAATAACAACCGTAGTAATCTTGTATTCTTGGGTGATGTCTCGGATGAGTTTATCGATTACGATTGAGGTCTTGGGATCAAGACCTGAGTTGGGTTCATCGCAAAACAAATACCTTGGATTCATGGCAATAGCCCGCGCAATGCCGACGCGTTTTTGCATACCCCCACTACACTCAGAGGGCATCAGTTTATTGCGCCCAGCAAGATTTACGCGCTCGAGGCAAAAATCGGTGCGTTGTTGAATTTCGGCTTTGGTCATGCTGGTAAACATTTGAAGCGGGAACATGACATTTTGCTCAACGGTCATGGAGTCAAAGAGCGCTGCACCTTGAAAGAGCATACCGATTTCTTGACGGATTTGGCTGCGCTCATGGCGGTCCATGGCAGTAAAATTGCGCTGATCAAAAAGCACTTGGCCGGCATCTGGTTCGTAAAGACCCACGACGCATTTGGCCAATACAGATTTCCCTTGACCCGACTGACCAATAATGAGGTTCACCTTACCCTCTTCAAAACCATGATTGATGTCAAAGAGCACTTGTTGCCCATTAAATGTTTTGGATACCTGACGTACTTCGATCATGAGAGTAACATGAGTTGAGTAAGAATAAAATTGGCAATGAGGATCGCTACACTACTATTGACAACAGCTTGGGTAGATGCTTTGCCCACATCCAATGAGCCGCCTTTCACATAATAACCATGAAACGAGGCGACGCTCACAATTAAAAAACCAAAAACCAATGTTTTGGTAAGGGCATAAGTAATGTGAAAAGGATTGAAAAATGAGCGGATGCCAAGAATATAAATCTCAGTAGTTGTGAGGTCTGATACCAACAAAGCCAACCACCCCCCGAGCATAGAAAGTGCCATCGAGAACACTACGAGCACTGGAAAGAAAACCAATGCCGCAGTAATTTTTGGCAGCACCAAAAAATTGAGCGAATTGACACCCATGATCTCGAGGGCGTCAATTTGTTCAGTGACGCGCATGGTGCCGATTTCGGAGGCCACATTTGAACCTACTTTTCCGGCAAGAATTAGCGAAATGATGGTCGGGGAGAACTCGAGAATGGTACTCGACTGCGTGATAAAGCCAACGGTGTAGTCTGGCAGCAAAGGACTTTCCATGCTTGAGGCTGTTTGCAAGGCAATAACAGCTCCCATGAAAGATGACATGAGCGCAACAATTGGCAGGGAGTTGATACCAATTTGTTCGATTTCAATGAGGGTGTGCTTCCAAAAAAAACGCCAACGATTTGGCCTCGAAAAGACCACGCGCAGCATGAGGATATATCGACCAAACTGTTTGAGCAAATTCACTAGGCTAAGTTAAACATTATATTTGCATCAATGCAGCACAAAAGAGACCAATTTATTGCCACACTCCGTAAATTTGCGCCCACTGATTTCGCACCTTACCTTGCCGATTGTATCTTGTCAGCCGGGGTGCAATTCAAAATTGTTCCGGGTCGAAAAACCAAACTCGGTGATTTTCGTTCGCATCCGCTGCAACGAAAACCTATTATTACCGTCAATGGTGATTTAAATCCGTACAGCTTTTTGATCACCTCACTGCACGAAATTGCACATCTCGATACCTATCGGCAATTTGGATTTGGTGTTGAACCTCATGGACTCGAATGGAAAAATGCATTTCGGCACCGCTTATTGCCGTTAATTGAAAGCAAGCAGTTACCACCAAACTTGCATCGGGCGTTAGAGAAAAGCTTTACAAGACTTAAGGCTGCGAGTGGTTCTGATCTACAATTGAGTAGGGTTCTCAAGACCTTTGATACGCAGCAGGTCACTTTATTGGAACAACTGCCTTTGCATACTGAATTTATCCTTCAAAACAAGCACTTTATCAAAGGTGAACTCCGCAGAACTCGTTATCTTTGCACAGAAAAAAGCAGCAAACGCATTTACCTTATTCATGCGCTCGCCGCCGTAACAACACTTTGAAATGAATAGCAAAAACACATACGGACTCATTATGGCTGGCGGCGTAGGAAGCCGTTTTTGGCCACTATCCACAACCGAACGCCCAAAACAATTTTTGGATGTACTCGGCATCGGCAAGTCACTGTTAAGGCTCACCTTTGAACGCCTTCAAAAATTTATTCCGGCTGACCAAATTTACATCCTCACGAATACCGCCTATCAAGCACTTGTGCTCGAGCAACTTCCCGAACTCACGGCTGCCCAGGTACTCTGCGAGCCAGAACGCAAGAATACAGCTCCATGTATTGCCTATGCAGCTGCAAAAATCAATGCGCTAGATCCAAACGCCACCTTGCTCGTTTCACCTGCTGACCACCTCATTATCAATGAATTACGCTTTGAGCAAATCATCGAAACGGCTTGGCAAACAGCCCAAACTGGTCAATTAGTCACCCTAGGAATTGAACCCACTCGACCTGACACCGGCTACGGTTACATTGAATTTGAAAAAACAGAAAATACAACCAAAGGCAGTGCGTGTCCTGTACATCAATTCAGAGAAAAACCAAACTTAGCAACAGCTGAGGCGTTTTTATCTGCAGGTAATTTCTTTTGGAATGCAGGCATTTTTGTTTGGAAAGCTGCCGTTGTGCTTGAAGCACTCAAAGCGCATCAAACCGATATCTACGAGATTTTTAGCACCGACCCAGCTGTATACGGCACCGACCAAGAAGTCGATTTTCTACAAAAAGCATTTGCCGCTTGCCCAGATATCTCCATCGATTTCGCCATCATGGAAAAAGCTCAAAATGTCAGTATGGTTTTGGCAGATTTTGATTGGAGTGACCTCGGTACTTGGGGTAGCTTAACCACCCACTTAAAAAAAGACGCACAGCAAAATTCCATCATTGGTCATAACGTACACGCCTTCGACACCAACAATTGCTTGGTCAATGTACCGGCTCATAAAACGGTCTTACTCGATGGCCTCCAAGATTACATTGTTGTTGATAGCGACGACAAACTAATGGTTCTCAGACTCAGCAACGAACAAAAACTCAAAGAATACCTCAAATCAATGGGGCTAAACTAGTTCTATCATGGCTAAAATTCGCAATATCGAATTAGGCGATTTTCCGCTGTTATTAGCGCCTATGGAAGACGTCAGCGACCCGCCGTTTAGAGCGCTGTGCAAGCAATACGGTGCTGATCTCATGTATACCGAATTTATCTCCTCTGAGGGCCTTATTCGAGATGCTGCTAAAAGCCGTCAAAAACTCGATATTTTTGAATATGAACGTCCTATTGGTATTCAGATTTTTGGCTCAGAAACCGAAAGCATGGTGCAGTCGGCTCAAATCATTGAGGCTGTCAATCCGGACCTCATCGATATCAATTACGGTTGCCCTGTTAAGAAAGTCACCTGCAAAGGTGCTGGAGCTGGCTTGCTCCAAGACATCCCAAAAATGGTTCGCCTGACCCAAGAAATTGTAAAAGCAACCAAATTACCAGTAACCGTAAAAACACGCCTCGGATGGGACGACGACACCAAAAATGTTGTTGAAGCTGCCGAAAGATTGCAAGATATCGGCATCGAAGCCATTTCTATTCATGGGCGCACCAGAAAACAAATGTACAAGGGCGAGGCAGACTGGACGCTCATTGCAGAAGTGAAAAACAACCCGCGCATGCGCATTCCTGTTTTTGGCAATGGCGATATCGATTCCCCTGAAAAAGCACTCGAATACAAAAATAAGTATGGCGTCGACGGCGTCATGATTGGCCGTGCCTCAATCGGTTATCCTTGGATTTTCCGAGAAATTAAACACTACATTCAGACAGGGCAAAAATTGGCTGGGCCAACACTTCCAGAACGCGTTTTGGCTTGCCGTGAACACCTCCTTATGAGCATTAAGTGGAAAGGCCCAAAACTTGGTATCGCCGAAATGAAACGCCATTACACGAATTATTTCAAAGGATTGGGTCATTTCAAAGAGTACCGCACAAGGTTGGTGACGAGCTCAGAACTTGACGAAATTCTTGAAATCCTGAACTATATAGAGGCGCACCAAGAAGAATTTGTGTTTGTCTAAACGAGTTTATTGCGTCTGAGAATAGACTTTACAGGAATTTGCAACGAACCAAAAATTTCGTAACGCGTCAGCTTATCAATCGTGAAATAATACTTGGTTCCTTTGTACTTCCACAAAACCTGATTTTGCTTACTTCTAGCAACCCTTGGAGAGGTAGCTGACGAAAAATATTGGTAATACGGACCCGACTTCTGAAAATGCAAGAGCGGCGAAAACAAAAAGCGGTAGCCGTTCTCTTCTTGCCGCAATAATCCTTTCTGTGCCAATTTTCCTATGAACAAAGGCGCGCTTCTATTAAGTGAGGTCAGGACAGCAAAACCTGGAACGGTATCCAAACGCACGCGTTCGACTTCGGTTTCATTGAAATCTTCATCGAGGATAGTCTCGATATAACGCACCTCTTGTACTTGTTTTCCGCCTTCTTGATAGACGAGATCTCCGTTCCAAGCTGACATGAAACGCTCAAATGGGAAACCAATTTTTCGACTTAGTTTGGCAAGTTGAACATAAACCGAATCTTGGCGTTGCTGCTTGAATTCGGAGACGTTTAAGTGAATGTCTATTAGACGATCGGTTTGCACATTACTGAGGTAGGTCAGGCCGTTTGCTTTTAAGGAAAAATAGAGTGGCGTCCTTTTTTTGATGTAGCTCTTGAGTCTTAAACCAAGGGAGTCGCTGTCATGGGCAAACATAGCTGTTTCAATATCAAATTTTTTAAGCTTTGGCCAATTGGCATAGAATACCAAATGTTCGTCCTTGAATTGTTTTTGACGCAGAAAGCGACGCCAAACCTTTTGTTGTGCACCATAATGCGCAGATACAACTTGATTAAGTGTTTTGATGAAATCGGTACCCTGATATAGGAGTGCATAATCTTTTCCATAATGCAGGTAAGATTGTTCTTTGGCGATGTAGTAATAATGGTTTCCCCCAACAACAGAATCTTGTAATTCGCTGTATTTGGACAAGCGTTCAATACCGACACTCACCTTGGAGGAATCTGTTAAGCGTATAAGTGCGCCCCAGTTGCCATTTTCATTGACAAAAATGTACAAATTGGACTCTAAATCTATACCGTACTGCTTGCCCTGACCCAACAAAAATTCGTAGGTCGTGAAGTCGCGCATGGAGAGCTTGTTGTACTGCAGTAAGGAGTTGGTTTCTTTGGCAAGCTCTAAAATATTTGCCTTTCCGAGAAAATCGGCGCTGGGCAGACGATCAATAAGCCTTGGTGTTTTTGGTTGCTCGAATAGAAACGAACGCACAAAAAGAACCAACCCAAGACTACCTGCAATAAGTACGAGCGTCAAAAACTTGCGGTACATATTTTTATGGGTTCAGGGTGTAGATCACATAAAGTGAGTTCACTAAATCAAGAAAATGTTTACCCGGAGCTTCTTGACCTTCAAAGTGGTAACTCAGTTTGAAACGTGTATGCGCCGCATCTGTTTCTGTAGAGGTGAGTTCAAGTTGGCCCGATTTGCCTTTTAAAGAGGCTACGATTTCGGCATTGCGCGGTGTGAGTACTTCTGTTGGAAAACGATCTAGGGTTTGGGTGACATCGACTTTACCGTACATAAAACCGCTGCGCATTGCTTTTTTGCTTGCTTTTTTACCCAAAGCCTCCTTGCCGTAACCTTTAGAATGAAAACGTGCAAGATCTTCGTCATTACTGAAAATGAGCAGCTTGCCCGTATTGATAATGTATAGAGGAGCTGCATCTAAAATGGCGTTGTCGATGCGCCAATAGTTATCAAAGCGTTGGATACGCGAAGTGAGTCTTCCCATGTGCTTAAGGATGAGCTCAGGAATATCGGGACGCGCTGTAGAAAAACCCAAAGTAAAGATGGGCATATCTGTTTGGGTTTCGGTTTCACGCTCCTCGTATTCGAAAGATTCTTCGTCGTAGGTGAATTCAATTTTTTTAGTGGTCACTTTTTTAATGCCGTTGAAGGTGCCAAACATGCTGCCTTTGTAGGTATCAAAAAGCGCTTCTTTATTAATGAACTCATTGAGCAATTCGAGCGTCAGGACGTTCATGGCAATTTGCGCATTTTTCTCGTCTGAAAGCAACGGCAAAAGTACTTTGTAGGCTTGATCATAGGCCTGCTGTAAATTGATGTTGTAGGTAAAATAAGCTGGACTTGAAGCCGGAATATAATCGAAAACGCGTTTGTCAAAGCGCGCATCGTTCATTTGTTGATAGATGCTTCCGAGAGCGGGGCCGTACAAAGCCTCGACTTCAAAATCAATTTGGTTATCACGTAAGAATAAGTCTCCAAGAATTACATTTCCGGCATAGAGCTCCTGAATGTCTTTGTAAAGTGTAGGAAGAACGGTCTGAAAATACCAAAGGCCTTGTGATTTATCTAGATTA
>JBJTNX010000187.1:0-3608 GCA_046074325.1 Sphingomonadales bacterium | reverse complement strand
CAAATTGATGCTTTTCAGCATTGGGTTTACGAAAATCCGGCGCATAGTTCTGCCGAGCGCGCAGCACATTGGCAACAACTCTCCATTGATTATGGCACAGGCCTTACCGACTGGACGGGCTTCGAAGATTTAGTGCAAAATGCTTGGCAAAGACAGCTGCACCTCTTTGAAGTACCCTTTTATTACATCGAATACGGTATTGCCCAATTAGGCGCATTAGGTGTCTGGAAAAACAGTCTAGAGAACTATCCACAAGCAATTCATCAATATAAAAAGGCCTTGGCTTTGGGTTATACCGCGACCATGAAAGACATCTATCAAACTGCTGGAGTTCCTTTTGACTTTTCGGCTCAAAGATTGCAAACCTTGGCTGAGCTGATCCAAAACGAATTAGAAAAATTGAATTAGTTCTGTTCAGATGTTCTATGAAATTAAAATTCTCTTTATATTTGCACCCGCACACGGCGAGATAGCTCAGTTGGTTAGAGCGTAGGATTCATAACCCTAAGGTCCCGAGTTCAACTCTCGGTCTCGCTACTCAAAGCCCAGTTTCAACTGGGCTTTTTTATTTGCTCTCCTTTTGTTTTCATATTTACTGCCGTGAGTTGCATTTTTCGCAAGTCTTTCTGCTGAAATTGGTATATTCATTTTCCTTAATTAGAACTTCTTAACGATATTTGTTCTATGTTCTCGGGAATTGTCTACATCTACTTGTTTGTCTTTTCGAGTGCCCAGACCCAATCTGGCGCAGGGCATATCAGCATGGCTTTCGGATCAGACAGCCTCAACCTTACGTATTACACCAAATACAGAAAAATTGATGGGGGGTGTTTCAAAGAGAAAGATCTTAGCCTTTATGAAGCAATGAACTACGATCGCATAAAGCTTATGCACCAAGCGTTTAATCCGGTTTTGGTATTGCGTTTGCGGGCAGATAACATCGAACAAAACCAACTAGAAGCAATTGCCGATCAGTTCAACCTGAACAAACCTTGGTCTTTATTCGCAAATAATTGTGCTGATGCCGTTAAGAAAGTGCTCAGAGAAACGAAGGTCAACCCGGGTTTGGCCTTGATGATCAGTACACCAAGTGAGCTCATCAAAGACCTTTGTTATCATCAAAAAAAGGAAATCCAAACCAAGAATATTCAAATCCTTCATGGTAATCTTAGGCAGTATTTAGATCAAGAACCAAAAGCAGTCCCGCAGACCTTATTTGGAAAGCATGGGCCACACACGCAATTTCCACCCTACAAAGAAGCTTTGCTGATTTTACCTGGTTTTGGCTCCAAATACCACTCCTTGCATCGACTCAAAAACACGTTCAAGAAAGCACCCTACGACGTGTTTGTACCTCGCTACATCGCGCGTGCATCACTAGAGGAAACCCTTGAAAATCTGGAATTATATTGGCAACGCCATGGATTAGATGCCTATCAAAAAGTTCATGTATTTGGCTATATCGTTGGCTCTTGGACTATCAATGCCTGGATTGCCCAACACGGAAAGGCAAATATTGCAACAATTGTTTATGACCGCAGCACACTGCAAGAACGCGCGCCGCTTGTGCTTGTTCAGGACATGAAGTTTGTCAATTTTGTCCTTTTTGGAGACGTCATGCAAGATCTCCTCCAGACACCTTATACCCCACTCCTCGACAGCACTATTCGTAAAGGTATGTTGTTGGAGACTTACGCAACTAATACGGTCCGAAAACACCAGCAAACGGCCGCGTCTATGGGCCCCTATTGTTGGGAGCTCAGTTGTTTTGGACAAGACGTCGATGACTACCGCTACGTCCCGATGCATCATGATCAAATGTACACCCATCCTGAAGTGTTTGCAGCAGCGTTGCTTTATTTCATTGAAAACGGTAACTTCGGTCCTCATCTGCAATCGATTCAACCCGTTGAAAACCCATTTGTTAAGCACAAGCCATGATTTCCGTTTACAAGCTCAAACCCAAATTTCAGGCACTGTTGCAACCGCTCCTTGCGCGTTTACACAAATGGGGAGTGTCTCCGAATCTCCTGACCTTGCTCGGTATTGTATGGTCAATTGCCATGGGCATTTATGCATTTTATGGTAACCGCCATCTTGCCTTGATTTTATTACCGCTTGTTTTGTTGGTGCGCATGGCCCTCAATGCTCTTGACGGCATGATGGCCCGTCAGTTCAATATGCAGAGTAAACTAGGTGCTGTACTCAATGAGATTGGAGATATCGTTTCGGATATCGCACTTTACTTCCCTCTCTATATTTTGTTCAAGATGGACCCCACTTGGATCATGTTTTTCTTACTATTGAGTGCGCTCAATGAATTTGCGGGTTTACTTGGGCAAGCCATCAATGGAGTGCGGCGTTACGATGGCCCCATGGGTAAATCTGACCGGGCCTTGGTGGTAGGCCTGCTGAGCTTGCTCTATTTCTTCGATGTACCTATTCAATTTTACCTCACTTGGATTTGGATGCTTATTTTTATACTGTTACTTTGGAGTACCCTTAGAAGACTAAGACATGCCATCAATTAACAACCTGAACGAAATACAACTCATGATTGCCGTTATTTTCGGCGTCCTTGTCTTGGCAAGTGCATTGTTTTGGATCATGGGAAAATTCAATAATGGCCCCCAAGTTCAGGAATTAAAAACCAGAACAAAATCTTGGTGGATAATGGCTGTCATTTTTACCACCGCAGCCGTAGTGCATCCGGCCGTCTCTTTTTTTGCATTTGGATTCTTGTCATTTGCAGCGCTCAGAGAATTATCGAGCATCAGTAAAAATGCGCGCCCCGAGGACCGCAGTGTTATTTTTTGGGCCTACCTCGCGGTTCCTATACAGTATTACTTTGCCTACATGGGTTGGTTTGCTCCTTTTTTGGTATTTATTCCAGTATTTATGTTCACCTGGATTCCATTTGTACTCGTTATAAAAGGCCATACGCAGGATATCGCGCGCTCAATGAGCGTCATTCCAACGCACCTGATGCTCACGGTATTTTCTATCAGCCACCTTGCCTACCTGCTGTCTTTGCCCGAGTTAACACAATTCAATGCAGGTGGTCGTGGCCTCTTGTTGTTCGTTGTCTTTCTCACCGAGATGAACGATGTTTTTCAATTCACTTGGGGTAAGTTAACAGGACGTCACAAAATCATTGAAAAAGTGAGTCCTAACAAAACATGGGAAGGTTTTATCGGCGGGCTTCTCAGTACCATAGCTGCCGCCTATTTTTTGCGTTTTATGACGCCTTTCAGTGAGATACAAGCTTTAGGAGCGGGTTTACTCATTGCATGTGCTGGCTTTGTCGGCGACATAATTGTATCGGCTATAAAACGCGATTTCGGGCTCAAAGATACTGGCACCGCCATAAAAGGACATGGTGGCATTCTAGACCGCATCGACTCCTTGGCCATAAGCTCGCCATTTTTCTTTTATTACACTTATTTGCTCTGCTACGCCTAAATGCACCGCATCGTTTTATTTGTTGTTTACCGAATACTCATGGGCCCCATCTTGCGCATATTGCTTGGCATTAAGTGGAAAGGCTCTTACCGCGAATTACAGCAACAAAAACAATTTATTATAGTGGCCAATCACAATAGCCATAT
>JBJTNX010000186.1:0-3440 GCA_046074325.1 Sphingomonadales bacterium | reverse complement strand
CTCGCTTCCTTTCTTTGTCCATCCCGAACAGCATAGACCATAAAGTGGCTCGCTAAGGCATTTACTGCTTTTGTACCAACACCATTCAAACCAACTGATTTCTTAAATGCTTTGGAGTCGTATTTACCCCCGGTATTCATTTTGGAGACCACTTCCACCACTTTACCGAGCGGAATTCCGCGACCGTAGTCCCGGACCGAAACTTTGCCGTCTTTAACTTTGATGTCTACCCTTTTGCCATTGCCCATGACAAATTCGTCGATGCAGTTATCGACAACTTCTTTGACGAGAATGTAAATACCGTCGTCGGCTGCAGCGCCGTCACCGAGCTTGCCGATATACATACCGGGGCGCAAGCGGATGTGTTCTTTCCAGTCTAACGAGCGTATGTTGTCTTCGGTATATTGATTTTCAGCCATGTAGCTATACAAAATTTAGAACAAACAAAAATAACAATCTAAAGCGCTCCAACTACCTCTATACCCCAGAAATTATAAACTAAATGTGTTGATAACAATGGGAATTCGGCTATATTTGCGCACAAAATGAAACAGAATTATGGCAACTACTGCAGATATCCGAAACGGACTGTGCATTAAGCACAATGAAAAACTTTTTCAAATTATTGAATTCCAGCATGTTAAACCTGGGAAAGGCCCTGCATTTGTACGCACCAAAATGCGTCAGATTGAGTCTGGAAAAGTACTAGACCACACCTTCTCTGCTGGTCACAAAATCGAACCTGTTCGCATCGAAAACCGCGAATACCAATACCTATATCAAGAAGCTGAAGCCTATATTTTCATGAACAATGAAACTTTCGAACAAGTCGAAATCCCGCTCAAAATGGTCGAAAAGCCAGGCTTCCTTCAAGAAGGCATGACCGTCAATATTTTGTATCATGCTGAAGAAGAAACGCCGCTGGTAGTAGAACTCCCGATGTATATCATCTCAGAGGTAACTTACACCGAGCCAGGCGTAAAAGGAGACACCGCTACCAACTCGATGAAGCCTGCAACAATTGCCACAGGTGCTGAGGTACGCGTTCCGCTCTTCATTGACAACGGAGAAATCATTAAAATTGATACCAGAACTGGCGTATACGTTGAACGCGTCAAAGGATAATATGAAAAATACCGCACTCACCCCGATACACATTGCACTCGGCGCCAAAATGGTACCGTTTGCAGGCTACAACATGCCCGTTCAATACGAAGGCGTCAATGCCGAACACGAAACCGTGCGCAACGGCGTAGGCGTATTCGATGTCTCTCATATGGGTGAGTTCTTGTTAAAAGGACCAAAAGCCCTCGACCTGATTCAAAAAGTGTGCAGCAACGACGCTTCCGTTTTATTCGACGGCAAAGCGCAATACAGCTGCATGCCTAATGGCAAAGGCGGCATCGTCGATGACCTCATTATTTACCGCATTAACGCCGAGGCATACTTCATCGTGGTCAACGCATCAAATATAGAAAAGGATTGGGCTTGGATTTCGAGCCACAACGACCTTGGCGTCGAGATGCAAAATTTATCTGACGACTATTCACTACTCGCTATCCAAGGGCCAAAAGCAGCTGAAGCGATGCAAAGCCTTACAGAAATTGACCTATCCAACATGACCTACTACACTTTTCAATACGGCACTTTCGCTGGCATTGAAAACGTTATGGTCTCTGCAACAGGCTATACCGGATCAGGTGGTTTTGAGGTTTATGTCAAAAACGAAGACGCCGAAAAACTTTGGCACGCCGTTTTCCAAGTCGGTGAAAACTTTGGCATCAAACCGATCGGATTAGCAGCCCGAGACACCCTACGTTTGGAAATGGGCTTCTGTCTTTATGGCAATGACATCGATGATACTACTTCACCGCTCGAAGCCGGCCTTGGATGGATTACCAAATTCACCAAAGACTTTACAGATGCTGAATTCTTGAAAAATCAAAAAGAACAAGGCCTTACAAGAAAATTAGTTGCCTTCGAAATGATTGACCGCGGCATTCCACGCCATGACTACCCTATTTTAGATGCTGCAGGAAATGTCATCGGAAAAGTAACTTCTGGCACGATGTCGCCAAGCATGAAAGTGGGTATAGGCCTTGGCTATGTCAGCACTGCGTTTACTGCACTCGATTCAGAAATTTTCATTGAAATCAGAGAAAAAGGCGTCAAAGCAAAAGTGGTCAAACTTCCTTTCTACAAAGCTTAGTTTCAATCTCTAATGACCAGCGCACCCCGCGGGTCATCTGCTAATATCGCATAGGGCTGCTTCTGTAAAGCGGCCCTTTGTTTTTTACTCGAGCGCATTTCAAATAAATAACAATGTTTGCCCGTAGATTTCAATTGGGCGATTTGTTCGGCGCTGATATCCTTACTGCGCAGCATAAGTCCGCTAAGTTCAGGCACTTTTTGAAGTTGCTTGAGACCTTCCGCCACACTTACTGTAGAAAAAACAACCGAAAAATCGGCGCTCAATGCCTCGAGCCAATTTGGATTAGAAGTATCAAGGGTGATTTGGTCCCAATATTGTTCGGGAATTTCATAGAGTGCTTCTTTAAAACGCACCATATCGACATAACCCTCAGTGCAAGCATTCCAGTGTTTCAAATCCAAGATAATTTGCCGCTTTCCAAGTATGGGCAAAATTTGATCAAGCTTCGCCAACTTTTCTTTATGTAAGCTTTTGTAGCGTAATTTCGCTAACTGAGCGTCTGTAGTTTCAAAAATACAACCTTCTCCATTGGTGTGTGCCTCTAATAAATTTTCGTGATACAACCAGAGCGTGCCATCGGCACTCATGCGTACATCCACCTCTACCCCGTCTATAGTGGGCAAGGCCAGCGCAAGTTGGATGGCTTCAAGCGAATTATCATGATAAATGCTGTAGGCGATGTCCATACCCATTCCAGCGTGCCCAAATATTTTGACATTCGGGTAGCTTTCTTGCTTATTACACGCAAAAATCACGCTTAAAAAGACGCTAATTACAATACTTAACCTATAACTCATCCTCAGCTCATTAAATCTCAATTAGCGTTATTTCGAAAGTAATAATTCAATTGCACCTGAGGATTCAAAAAGAAATGTTGCTGTGGGTTTGATAGGTTAGAATCGTACATAGATTCAACGACTACACCCAAGCCCAATTGAAGTAACAGGCTATGCCTGACACCTAAACCAAAAGCATAACCCAAACTACCGTAGACGCCATGATACGTATCTAAAAATCCAGCTCTTTGAAAATCAAATTGATAACGAAGTGAATAATAGGGCATATTCAACGAAGAATGCCTGTTTTGCAATGAAAATGGTGCTTGCCAAAACAAGGCCATTTGAGGAGCTAAGGCCCCCTGTAAACTACGCTCTACACCACAGCCCAATTCGATTCCTAAACCACCTGCATCCAATACCTTTACGCCTTTGACACTCAAGACTTGGTC
>JBJTNX010000185.1:0-6263 GCA_046074325.1 Sphingomonadales bacterium | reverse complement strand
GTGGGCCTAGGTGGCCCAATTTTTCAGGGGGCACTGACTTACCGGTTTTAAAGCAAGATTTTAATTGATGCAGTTAGCAACAAAAAAGGCGAGCCAACGGCTCGCCTTTTTTGTTTAAATAAAGATTTGCTTAATAGCGATAATGTTCTGGTTTGAACGGGCCTTCTACTTGTACACCAATGTAGTCAGCTTGTTCTGTGGAGAGCGTTTCGAGCTCTACACCAATTTTGGCCAAATGCAAGCGTGCCACTTTTTCGTCGAGGTGTTTAGGTAATGTATACACATCGTTTTCATAGTTGGCGCTGTTGTTCCAAAGCTCTAATTGAGCAAGTGTTTGGTTGGTGAAAGAGTTGGACATCACAAAAGAGGGGTGACCAGTGGCACAACCAAGGTTGACCAAGCGACCTTCTGCCAATACGATGATGTCGTTTCCTTTGACGTTGTAGAGGTCAACTTGTGGTTTGATTTCCATTTTGCTTGCACCATAGTTGCTGTTCCACCATGCCATATCGATTTCGTTGTCGAAGTGACCGATGTTACAAACGATAGATTTGTCTTTCATGGCTTCAAAATGACGGCCAACGACAATGCTCTTGTTACCTGTGGCCGTGACAATAATGTCGGCAAGGTGAATCACTTTATCGAGTGGCTTGACTTCAAAGCCATCCATGGCTGCCTGCAACGCGCAAATTGGGTCGATTTCAGTGACAATGACACGTGCACCTGCTCCTTTTAATGAAGCAGCAGAACCTTTACCAACGTCTCCGTATCCACAAACCACTGCTACTTTTCCGGCCATCATGACATCCGTTGCACGACGAATGGCATCGACTAACGATTCTTTACAGCCGTATTTGTTGTCGAATTTAGATTTGGTAACGGAGTCGTTTACATTGATTGCTGGCATTACGAGCGTGCCGTTTTTCTTGCGCTCATATAAACGGTGTACACCTGTAGTGGTTTCTTCAGAAAGGCCTTTGATATCTTTGGTGAGTTCAGGGAAACGGTCAAAAACCATGTTGGTGAGGTCACCACCGTCGTCGAGGATCATGTTGAGGGCTTTTCCGCCTTCAAAAGCAAAAAGCGTTTGCTCAATACACCAATCGAATTCTTCTTCGTTCATGCCTTTCCAAGCAAATACCGGAATTCCGGCAGCGGCAATAGCTGCAGCAGCGTGGTCTTGGGTAGAAAAGATATTACAAGAAGACCAAGTCACCTCTGCACCAAGTTCAACGAGTGTTTCAATGAGCACAGCTGTCTGGATGGTCATGTGCAAGCAACCCGCAATGCGCGCACCTGCAAGTGGCTTGGTACTGCCGTATTCTTCGCGGAGTGCCATAAGACCTGGCATTTCTGCCTCGGCTAATTTAATTTCTTTACGGCCCCAATCGGCGAGGCTAATGTCTTTTACTTTATATTTCATGAGTTCAATTTGCTTATTTCAATTTTTTGCGTTGCAAAGGTACATTCTTTTATGATGATTCACTAAAGCTGAGAACGAATTAGTGCAGTCATGCCGGTAACAAATGCAGGGTGCGTATTGGAACTCGGCACGAGCTGTACTTTCTCTCCGCCGTGCTCTTCAAATATTTCTTGGTATTCGTCGCCAATTTCAATGAGTGTTTCGAGGCAATCAGCCACAAAAGCGGGACTAAAGACCAATAATTTTTTAGCACCTTTTTTGCCCCATTCTTCCACAACTTTATCAGAGAACGGCGTGAGCCATTTTTTGTCGAGTCGAGACTGAAAACAAACGGTGTATTGGTTTTCTGCAAGGCCCATTTTCTCGGCAATGAGTCGGGTTGTGGCATAGCAAGTTGCTTTGTAGCAAAACTTGTTTTCGTCGTTGATTTGGGTCTCACAGGGTTGGTCTTGGCAGAGATCTGAACCGTCGTAAACTTTGTCTACCTGGCGCTCCGGTAGGCCGTGGTAAGAAAAGAGGATGTGGTCGTATTCAGCCAAATTGAATTTTTGGGCGTTATCCACGATAGAATCAATATAGCCGCTGTTGTCGTAAAATTGACTGATAATTTTAATTTCCGGAATGACCCACCATTTGCGAATGATATCCATGGCTTTCTCTATGGCAGAGCCCGAAGAAGCTGAGGCATATTGCGGAAATAGCGGCAAAATGACGATGCGGTCATAGTTGGCTTTGCGCATGCGTTCCAAAACGACGTCTAAAGACGGATTTTTATAGCGCATAGCGAGTTCTACCGTAATAGGTTCATCCTGGAATTGCGCTTGCAGCAGTTCTTTGAGTTGCCTACTGTGTGTGAGCAGCGGCGATTCGCCATTACCTAAAGTCCAGAGTTCTTTGTAGACTTTGGCAGATTTAGGAGCTCGGAATGGAACAATGATGCCATTGACTAAAATTTTGCGAATGAGGTAGGGAATGTCTATGACGCGCGGATCGTTGAGAAATTCAGATAAGTAACTGCGTACGTCGGCAACGCTTGGAGAATCAGGGGTGCCGAGTTGAATGAGAAGGATACCGGTTTTTTTCATGATGTTAGTCCAACAACTTGGAATTTTCTTTGTTCAAAATTACCTATTTATTCGCTATTGCTTGGGTTGTTGCCGTAACTTTGTAGGGTGAACCCTTCGGAATTCTTACAAAGTATAAATACTGAAAACTTTGAGCAAATAGCGCTTGCGACCTTTGCACGCCAGTACGCGACCTTACCAGTTTATCGGCAATATGTCGATATTTTAGGCAAGCAAAATCCGAAGCACCTTAATGAGATTCCATTTATCCCAATTGAATTTTTCAAGCAGCATCAGGTTGTTTGCCAAGATTTACCGATCGTAAAAACCTTTCAATCGAGTGGCACCACCCAACAACGCAGAAGCCAACATTGTATTTCCGATTTGCGTTGGTACGATGCATCACTTTTATTGGGATTTGAGCGCGTTTTTGGAAATCCAAGCGACTACGTTTTTATTGCGCTTTTACCTTCATATCTCGAAAATGGCGATTCGAGCCTCATTTACATGGTGGATCAACTCATTCAAAAAAGCAATTCTTCATTGTCGGGCTATTATTTGAGTCAAATGGACGAAGTTTTGTCCGTTTATCATCGGGCACTTTCTCAGGGAAGAAAACCTTTTGTTTTTGGTGTTTCTTATGCCTTACTTGATTTAGCCGAAACAGGAGTACAGCTCTCACAAGGCTTGGTACTCGAAACAGGCGGCATGAAAGGTCGTCGGGCCGAACTCACCAAAGCGGAATTGCATACAAAGCTATGTAGCGGATTTGGCCTGCAGCAAATCTATTCCGAATACGGCATGACCGAACTTTTATCTCAGGCTTACAGCATTACTGAACACACATTTGCTTGTCCTCCCTGGATGCAAATTCGCATTCGCGACGCCTATGATCCTTTTACGGAGGTGCCGTTTGGGCAAAAAGGCGGCATCAATGTGATTGACTTGGCCAATCAAAATAGTTGTGCATTTATTCAGACCGATGACCTCGGTAGACTTTCCCCAGAAGGATTCTCTCTTGAAGGACGTTTAATGGCTTCAGATGTCAGGGGTTGTAACCAACTTGTCGATTGATCCGAAAACTTGTTACATTTGTCTGTGATGTCTTTGCAAACTATTTTTATACTCACGCTCATTGGCTTAGCAGCTGGCTTGCTGAGTGGTATGGTTGGCATTGGTGGTGGTGTGGTTATTGTTCCGGCACTCGTGTTTTTACTTGGCCTGAGCCAACACCAGGCACAAGGTACTTCTTTGTTTATCCTTTCTTTACCAGTACTGCTCTTGGCCGTATTGAATTATTGGAAAACGGGTAATGTCAATTGGCGTTTTGGCTTAGTGATTGCCAGTACATTTATAGTTGGCGCCTTTTTAGGTTCAAAACTCACCTTGCGTTTGCCCGAAGCATGGGTTAAATTACTGTTTGGTATTTTTATGGCGTATGTTTCCATACAACTGATGCTTGCAGGTTTCAAGGGAATCCAACAACATGATTAACACGATCCAACATACCGACATGGCCGAACTTTTTTCAAAAGTGAAAGCTTGGCGTAGGCATTTGCACATGCATCCTGAACCTTCTTTTAAGGAATTTGAGACGATGGAATTCGTGTGTGGGGTTCTTTCTGAATATGGTATTTCCTTTCAAAAAGGGGTCGCCCAAACGGGTGTAATTGCTGTTATACGTGCAGATCATCACGATCCATTACTGCCGTGTTTGGCACTACGGGCCGATTTAGATGCATTGCCCATTGAAGAGCAAAATGACGTTCCCTACAAAAGTCAAAATCCGGGTTGGATGCACGCTTGCGGCCACGACGTGCATACCAGTATTTTGCTGGGTACTGCTGTGCTATTACAAGCCAACAGACAGCAGCTCAAACGTCCAGTAAAGCTCATTTTTCAGCCTGGCGAAGAGCAAAATCCGGGCGGAGCCAGTCTACTTATCAAGGCAGGTGTGCTGGAGAACCCTACTGTTGAAGCGCTTGTTGCCTTGCATGTGTATCCAGAACTCCCAGTGGGGCAAATTGGCATCAAAGAAGGGTTATATATGGCTTCCAGCGATGAAATCCATGTTGAAATAATTGGTGTTGGTGGCCACGGCGCTCTACCAGCGCGTTTTGTGAACCCCATCGATGTTGGCATGGCTTGGATGCAAGCCTGTAAGGAGCAAGTTGCTGCGCTTTGTCCTAAAGACATTCCGCAGGTGCTTACTTTTGGTCGTTTTGAGGCACTTGGCAGTACGAATGTCGTGAGTAGTACTGCAATTATCAAAGGTACTTTTCGGACCATGAACGAAGCGTGGCGCTCGCAAGTTAAAGCGCTACTTTATGAACAAGCCCAGCGCATTGAAAAGGAATTTGGCGCTCAGATACAGCTGCAAATAGGAGCGGGATATCCTTTTCTTTACAATGACCCTGCATTGACCAATTCTGTTAAAGTGGAACTTGAAAACGTGGTGGGTAGAAATAACATTGTCGAATTGGGTTTGCGCATGACCGCCGAAGATTTTGCCTTTTATAGCCACCACAAACCGGTCTGTTTTTTTCGCTTAGGAACAGGCAATGTCGAGGAAGGTATCACACACGCGGTTCATCATCCTCAGTTTGACATCGATGAAGCAGCCTTGGAGATTGGTGTAAAAAGCATGTATTCAATTGCGCTGTCATGAAGAAAATCATTATTAGTCTTCTGACTTTGGTATTGCTTTCTTGTAGCAAATACAAACAAAATAGCAAGTTTTTAGTTGGAGAATGGCAAGTAGACGTCGTTCGTATCGAAGACGGCGAGGGCTTCTTATTTTACGATAGCTTGGCAAATGGTAGTTTTGCCTTTGACGGCTCAACTATCGACGGAAATTCAAGTTATAGCTATTCCTATTTTGGCCAGTATGTTGTGTCAGATTCGGTACTTTTTACACAAAATTCGTGTGAGTTAGCTCAAAATGGTGACGTTTTGATCATTGCGAGGCCAACTGATACCTTGGAGGCTAAAATCATTATGTTGACCAAAAAAGAGCTCACGTTCGAGTATTACGATTACTTGCAATTTAGGTTGAAGCGCTTTAGCTGTTCTCGAAAATAAATCAAGCAGCCGCTTCTTTTTACAAAAAGCCTAGCTCAAGTTTGGCTTCTTCGCTCATCATGTCTTTGTCCCAAGGTGGATCAAAAACGATATTCACTTTTGCGCTTTGGACGCCTTCCACACTGGCTACTTTGTCTTCGACTTCTTTGGGTAAAGACTCAGCAACTGGGCAGTTAGGTGAAGTGAGTGTCATGTCAATAAAAACATGGTTATCAGCTTCTATTTTGACCTCGTAGATGAGCCCGAGCTCAAAAATATCGACAGGTATTTCGGGGTCGTAAATCGTTTTGAGCATCTCGACGATGCGGTCTTCTAGTTCGTTCATTTGGCAAGACTTTGAAGGGCTTCAGTTTTCATGCGTTTGACCATGCTGAGCAAACCATTGGCTCTCGTGGGCGAAAGGTGCTCGGCTAGGCCTATTTCTTTGATGAAAAAAAGTTCGGATTGCAAGATGTCGGCAGGGCTTTCATTGTTGTAAACTTGGATCAGTAGCCCAATGATGCCTTTGGTGATAATGGCGTCGGAATCGGCACTGAACTGCATTTTGCCATCTTTGAGTTCGATGGCGAGCCACACATTTGATTGACATCCTTCGATGATGCGTTCTTTGGTTTTAAGTTCTGGCGCCAGCGAAGGAACGCTTTTGCCGAGTTCAATGATGTATTCGTATTTGTCCATCCAGTCGTCGTAGATGG
>JBJTNX010000184.1:0-8020 GCA_046074325.1 Sphingomonadales bacterium | reverse complement strand
TTTAGGCTGCCATATCTTAAAAAATAGCCTTGAAATTAAGAAATTCGAATTTGAATAAAGCCTCTAACTCACCAATGCACACCTGGACCGAACATAACAATGCGCTACACAAAACCTTTGCGTTTTCTGGCTTTCCAGCGGCTTTGGAATGGATGCAAAAAGCCAGTTTGGAAATAGAAAAACTGAACCATCATCCGAAATGGACAAATATTTACAACAAGGTTATCGTAGAGTTAACTACCCACGATGCAGGTAATATTGTCACTGAAAAGGATTGGCAATTAGCCCAAATTTTGGATGCTATCTAGAATGAAGTAAAATACCACTATTCCACCGTCACACTTTTCGCCAAATTTCTTGGTTGATCTACGTTACAACCACGCATGACAGCAATGTGGTAAGAAAGCAGCTGTAGCGGAATGGTTGCAAGAAGTGGTACTAAAAATTCGTCTACTTCAGGAATTTCGATCACGTGGTCGGCCATGTGTCTTACTTGCTCGTCTCCTTCAGTAACAATTGCAATTACCTTTCCTTTGCGCGCCTTGACCTCTTGGATATTAGAAACAACCTTTTCATAAGACGTGCCTTGGGTGGCGATCACAATGATGGGCATGTTTTCGTCAATCAGCGCAATAGGGCCGTGTTTCATTTCGGCCGCAGGGTAGCCTTCGGCGTGGATATAAGAAATTTCTTTGAGTTTGAGGGCGCCTTCTAAAGCCACAGGAAAAGAACTTCCGCGGCCGAGATAAAGCGCATTTGCAGCATCTTTATAAATGGCCGAAATCTCTTCAATGGCAGCATCGGTTTCGAGGACACGTTTGACTTTATCAGGAATGGCCTCAAGTTCGGCCAATAACTGGCGGAATTTTGATTCAGAAATGGTGCCTTTTTTATGAGCCAATGACAAAGCCATTAAAGTCAGTACAGTAACTTGTGCGGTAAAAGCTTTGGTAGATGCCACACCGATTTCTGGACCTGCATGGGTATACGAACCCGCGTCTGTAATGCGTGCTATTGAAGAGCCTACCACATTGCAAATTCCTAGAATGGTTGCACCTTTAGATTTAGCAAGTTCAAGAGCTGCAAGTGTATCGGCCGTTTCGCCAGACTGCGAAATGGCAATCACGACGTCGTTTTCACTAAGTATCGGATTTCGGTATCTGAACTCGCTGGCGTATTCCACCTCAACATTGATTCGGGCTAGGTCTTCGATGAGGTATTCACCCACCAAACCGGCATGCCAAGAAGTGCCACAGGCCACTATAATGAGGCGGTTGGCAGAAATCATTTTTTGTTCGTATTCACGAATACCGCCGAGTGCTACCCAAGCCTCTTCTGAGTTTAAGCGCCCCCTGAAACAATCGTGAATGGAACGTGGTTGTTCGTGAATTTCTTTGAGCATAAAGTGCTCGTAGCCGCCTTTTTCCAATGCTTCGAGCTCGAGTTCCAATTCTTGGAAAAACGGCGTCTTTTGCTGATCGGCGATGTCGTAAAGTTTAAGGCCTTCTTCGAGGTCAATAACCGCGACTTCTTCGTCGTTGAGGTAGACAACTTTTTTGGTGTATTCGACAATTGGAGTGGCATCTGAGGCGCAATAATAAGCACCATCCGAGCCAATACCAACTACCAAAGGACTGCTCTTGCGTGCAGCGACTAAACGGTTTGGATAATCTGAGGAGAGCGCAACGATTGCATAAGCACCAACGACATGGTTTAGTGCCAAACGCAAGGCTTCACCAAACCAAACATTTTCCTTTTTTTGAATATAATCAACTAAATGTACGACGACCTCAGTATCTGTTTCACTCTTGAAAACATATCCATTTTTTAATAGCTCTTTTTTGAGCACGTCGTAATTCTCAATAATACCATTATGAATGAGGGCAATTTTGCCATCCATTGAGGTGTGCGGATGTGAATTGACATCAGAAGGCTCCCCGTGGGTGGCCCAACGGGTGTGGCCGATTCCAGCATGCCCGCTCATATTTTGACTGGCAGCAAAATCTTCTAAGTTGCTTACCTTGCCAACTCTTTTGTAAACGTTGAGCTGGCCGTTGTCCAGTAAAGCGACACCTGCGCTATCGTATCCGCGGTATTCTAATCTTTTAAGTCCTTTGATGACAACCGGATAAGCTTCGTTCTTTCCGATATAAGCTACGATTCCACACATAATTAATACGTAGTATAAGTAACAACAAGTTTGGGTTTTTTCTTGTTATTGGTTTGGGTACCATTGAAAACAATGCGCTCGGCAGAATTTCTGAAAAATAAAGGCGAAACTACGATTCCTGTGTTTTCTAATTTGCCATTTACCAATGATTGCACGTATGCACGAAGGTCTAAGTCGTACTGCTTGTTGACATCTGAATACAAACCGGCAATGCCTAGAGAAGTGTAGTAAATGTCCGAAGCGGCTAATTTACTTGCTGCTGTAACCCGAGAACCTGGTTTATAGCGATACCCCGTCTGAAATTGTACTGGCAAACTGAGGTCGGCTCTATGAATTACAATATTGTCAGGGAGGTGGTCAAGTCCTGGAATTTTTACCATGGCCCGCAACTTGTTGGCCTGCGCATAAAATGTCTTTTGTCCGAGGGTGGTATCTGCCAATAATGCCGCTACAGGTGTGTTGGATTGGTCGTGATCGACGTGCGTAAAATCGGCACAGTTTGTATTGATCGTAAAGTCATAAGTCTTGGAAACACCTGCTTGCTTGAAGTAAATGGTCATTTTTGAAGCGGCATTGTTGTTGATGTCAAAATATAAAATAGCGCCTTTTCCAGATGCTTGTGTTGGGTTGTTTGTTGTAATGTGCAATCCTTTAAAGTATTCTTGAAATGCAGCATTCGAAGCAAAAGTGCTCGGGTTGGTATTGGATTGATAAATAAAATCCCAAGCACGATTGGTATCGAGGTGTATTCGAAGTTGTGGATCAACCTCAGCGCCCGCTACAACTGCATCATTAATGGGATCTGGGGTAATGGTGCCCTGGCCGGCAGCCACCCAATTGGTGCTATTGGTTGGGATACTAGAAAATTGATAATACTTGACAGCTGAAGCGTTTTGGATGGAATCAGCCAAAGAATAGACCTCAAAATTCTGTGCGCTGAGCTCGCCGTAGTAGCCAACATACTCCAAAGCCAAGACAAAAGAATCGATAGTTATGAGAGCGGGATCTCCAAAATTTGGATTGAGGCCAGGCAAACGAAATTCGGTGAAAATGGAGGCTGAAACTTTTCCAAATTTAGGATCTACATATGAACCGAGCAATACATTAGATGCATTCTTGGTTTCTGTTGAGTCTTGGACAATAGAATAAGTATAGAGCTCAAAAGTATCGGTCGTAATGCCGTTTAACAAGACATCTGGATCGATGATATCTTTACCTAGTCCTGGGTTTTTCTTGGTGCAAGCTGCGCTTACCAGGAACATGAGCAAAAGTGCACTGATAACTTTCATGTACTTAGGCAAGAACATTAGACTCGATCACTTTATCGAAAAATAGCGAAAGTTCTTTGCCTTGATGCTCTTCGGCAACGTATCCAAGCTTGAGGATATTTGCTTGGTCGTAGAGTGCTTGTAGAGAGGCAGGTAGGGCTTCGCTAGCAATATTGACGCCGTCACAATGAGAGAGGATCACTTTAGTAAGGTTTTCACAGCTGGTATCTTGAAGTGCAGCAGTGAGGTCAGCGGGGAAACCATCAAAAGCGAGCTTTTCGGCAAAACGCGGGTCCCATGGCTGATCAAAGGATTCGTTATATAAGCTGTAAACTACTTTCGTTTCTTTGAAATGTGGGTCTTTATTGAATATGAATTTGATGTACAAAGCCATTATGCCAGTAAGCCAGCCATGACAGTGTATCACATCAGGCTGCCAACCCAATTTTTTAACCGTTTCCAATACGCCACGGCAAAAGAACATGGCGCGTTCGTCGTTATCAGGATGATAAGTGCCGTCTTCTTCTTGTAAACAAGTCTTGCGCTTGAAGTAGTCATCGTTGTCGATGAAATATACCTGCATCCGGGCCGCCGAAATAGAAGCAACCTTGATAATAAGCGGGTGGTCGTGGTCATCAATTGAAATATTGAGACCAGATAAACGAATGACTTCGTGGAGTTGATGACGTCTTTCATTTATGGCGCCAAAACGCGGTGTAAAAACACGGATTTCTTTACCTGCATCTTGAACTGCTTGTGAGATGCGACGGGCACTTCCAGAAATTTCAGATTTGGGTAAAAAAGGAAAGATTTCTTGAGAAATAAATAGGATTTTCTTCTTTTCCATTTATGTAAGTATGCTAGCAAAATTACGAAATAAACATGAACTTTCCTAAAAAGCGATAGCTTTGTCCGATTCAAACTGAAGTTTAGACGAAGCCATGCAGACCTTTGTTACTAGAAAAGAAATAATCCAATGGCGCCAACAAATGGCTGCCGAGCAAAAACAGGTTGGTTTTGTCCCTACAATGGGTGCGCTACATCAAGGTCATCTCTCGCTTGTAGAGAAAGCAAGTCAAGAAAACGACGTTGTGCTTATTTCCATTTTTGTCAACCCCAAACAATTCAATCAATCTGCTGATCTTCAGGCTTATCCGAGAATGCTCTCTGCAGATATGGCTTTGTTGAGCCCGTTCCAAAATGTATGTGTATTTGCACCCGACGAAACAGAAATGTATCCTGCAGATTTGGATTTTGAACCAATGCCCCTCGGACGAATTGGTGAACTATTGGAAGGCGCTCACCGGCCCGGACATTTTGAAGGTGTAGTTCATGTAGTACATCATTTATTTGCCCTCATTTCACCGCAAAGAGCATACTTCGGTCAAAAAGATTTTCAGCAATTGGCCATTATACGTCAACTTAATGCGTTTTACCAATTTGGTATTGAAATAATTGGTTGCCAAACCATCCGAGAACCCGACGGCTTAGCCATGAGTAGTCGCAACCTCAGGCTCAGCCCTGAAGACAGACCAAAAGCATTGGCCATTTCTAGAGCCTTGAGCTTTGTCCGGGAACATATTCACCTAAAAGCGTTGCAACAAGTAAAAGCAGAAGCAGTGCAAATCATCGAAAATGCCGGGCTTCAGCTGGAGTACTTAGATGTCGTTGATCCAATTACACTTGAAAGTTGTACAAGCTGGCAAACCTCGCAAGTTTGTTGCGTTGCTGCTTTTTGCGCCGATGTGCGCCTCATTGATAATATGTTGTGTGAATCGGTTCTTTGATGTAATTTTGCCGCGCAAAGCATTATGTATATCAACGTCCTCAAATCCAAAATTCATCGGGTGCGCGTTACGCAAGCCGATCTCAACTACATCGGTAGCATTACCATAGATGAAGACCTTATGGATGCCGCAAACCTTATAGAAGGTGAGCGCGTTCAAATTGTCAATATCAACAACGGCGAGCGTTTCGAAACCTACGTGATTAAAGGCGAACGACAGTCAGGCATGATTTGTCTCAATGGCCCTGCAGCGCGCAAAGTTGCCATTAATGACATCATTATCATTATTGGTTATGCTATGCTCGAGTTCGAAGAAGCGAAAAAATTCAAGCCGTCTTTGGTATTCCCGAACGAACAAACTAACTTGCTCTCGTAATCTGCACAGATGAGCAAGCGCTTTGAGAACCTTCAACACAAAATTTTAAATTGGGATGACGCCCTTCGCTTGCGCAATGTATGGGCGCTCAAAGGAGAATCAGTAGCCTTTACAAACGGTTGTTTTGATATTTTACACCTCGGCCATGTCAGTTACTTAGCCCAAGCTGCCGATACAGCCAAGCACCTCATTGTGGCAATCAATACCGACGCTTCGGTCAGGGCCCTCAATAAAGCCCCAAATAGGCCTATCCATACCGAGGCCGCTAGAGCAATCGTTCTGGCTGCACTTGGTTTTGTCGATGCGGTTGTGTTTTTTGAAGAAGACACGCCCTTACAAATCATTGAAACCCTTCGGCCAGATATCTTGCTCAAAGGCGCAGACTACAATGCCGCACAAAATGATCCGGCCGCAAAAGATTATATCGTCGGTTCCGATGTTGTCAAATCTTATGGCGGAGCTGTACTTACCATTCCATTTGTCGAAGGCTATTCCACTACAGGCATTTTAGCCAAAGCAAAATAAATCAGCCGCCAATCCTCACTTTTACCTCGCTGGTTGGCTGCTGTTCTTGTTTCCATTTTTCCAAACGTTGTTGCAATTTGCTATTTTTTGGAGCGGTTGCTTCTTTTGTACTGGCTTTGGTTGGCTTGGTGGCATCAAAATTCATGCGTATGGTTTCATGTGGTTCGGATTTCTGCTCGTATGGCGTCACAGTTGGATCATCTTGATACATCCCAAAAGCGGTTTTAAGCATCGCTTTGGACTCCGATTTGCTTTGTTCAAAGCGCAATTTAGCGTCTTCCTTTTTGCCGTTTTTATCCCAGGTTACCTTTGGGTCATCGAGAGCGCCCACACAACGCACGTAAAGTCGCAATCCGGTGCCGTCGTCCATAATTTCACCAAACTCTGTTTGTGTTTCTTGGACTACTAAATCGCGCAAGCGAAGGGCAACTGCATAATCAATCTGATGATCAAAACTATGTTGCCCAACCAAATCAATATCCAATGCATCTGAGGCAATATGCATTTTGTCAAAGCGTAGCTTGCGGTCAGCAATTACAAATGTATTGCGCAGGGTTTCAAAACGGACATCGAGCAGTTTCTGTTTCAAGGCAGCTTGGTTTTTGGAGCCAAGAATGGCGCGCCCTTTGCCGATTGTGAGTGTATTGGCCAGATCTTGTAAAATTGGCGCATGATAAAGGCGTCCTTCATCAATTTGACAATTGACTTTGGCTTTTAAACTTGCCTCGTCAAGCCCTTTGTAGTAGTCATATTGTGTAGAAACATCAAAATCGAGTTGGCCCTTTCCAGTCAGTTGGTCACTGCTTAAAACAGTTTGATTAAAATTATCCCATTCAGAAAAAAATCTTTTTAAATCGAGGTGCGCGACATTGCCGCTCGTATGCAAAGAAAATAATGCTGCCGCGGTTTCCTGAATTTGTAAAGACCCTTTCCAATTTCCATCGGCATGCTGCATGCGAAGTTGGTCAATGGCAAGTTGCTGTGGGCGAACGCGCAACACACCTTCCAAATTTTTGAAGAACATTTTACCGGCCGACAAGTTTTTCACGGTAAAAGGTAAAGCGGCATTTATTGTCGCAGGAAGCATCCAGGTCCGGGATGAGCGACTTGAATTCTTGGTAGCGCCAGCGCTTTCATTGCCATCTAAATCATTGATATCAAAATGAGTAGAATGAATTTTGCCGCTCATTTCTAGCGGGCCTGCTTCAAATAAATCATTGAAATTTGGAAAATTGAATTGAGCTCGAAAATCGGAGCGGCCAATTTGAGCGCTGCACTCACTGATATGAATGGCTTCTTTTGTAAATGTCGCTTTGCCAAAAACGGCAGCAAAAGGTTTTTTTAAACCTTGAAGCTTTAATTTCGTAGCTCGGATGTTGGCAGTGCCAGTCAATTTATTCGTTTGCCATTCTTGCGCTGCATTTGTCTGGAACTCGGTATTGATATGCAACTGAGCCAGACCAGCGACTGACTCGAGTTGCGGTATCGGATAAAGCGCCTGGATCATGGCCAGCGGAATGTTGCCATTGGCTTGCAAGGTCATTTTGGGCGCCGCAAAATGCGCCAGTCGGAGTTGGCCACTAAATTGGGCCGCTTGAGATTCAAAAGTAAAACGTTCAATCTGAAGTAAATCTGTTGGTAGGTTTTTATAAGTGCCAAATAGTTGCAGATGCTTCACTTTTGTGCCAAATTTTGGTTCAATTAATTGGCCGTCTTTAATACTGAAATAGGCGGCTATTTGGGCAGCTTCTTTATGTTTTTGCTGATAATGTAACTGGAAGTCAACGAGTCCGTCAACCTTTAATTTTTGGAGTTCACGTGCTTTGGCCGGACTTACTTTGTTTAAAAATTGTTTTAAAGAGAGGTGCTGCGAACGAACATCTAATGAGTTGTTT
>JBJTNX010000183.1:0-7265 GCA_046074325.1 Sphingomonadales bacterium | reverse complement strand
GGTTACTCACTACCTTTAAAATCAAGCCAGAGAAACCATTTCTGTAGGTTATTCTTTGGGTAACGGTAAACCTTACCAAAGAGAAAAAACAATAAAATGCGAGAGCGCAAATTATGATGCAGATCCAGTATAGCATCATACTGACTGAAATCTATTTCTTTTTTGAGTTGTAGTATCGAGCCCTGCAGGGTATAAACCATATTTATTTGAGGGCATGCTGATAATAGACCTTTATACTGGGCTTTAGTCACATAATCTACTTGGCACTTAGGAAATAAACTTTTGATTGCTGCTACCACCGGGAAGGTAAGCACGATATCTCCAATAGAGCTGAATCGGACTAATAGTATTCTTTTGGGGCTTGCAGCTTGCATTGTACGAATGTACAAATTCTACTTGGTGTGCTGAAAAAGGACTTTATTTCGGTCGATCTGCGCTTCTAGCGAACTAAAAAAAGCATCCTTGTGCGTCTGTTCAATGCAATCTAAAGGAAATGAAAGTTGTAGGTCTTCTATGTAATCAAAATAAATGGTCTGTTGGCTCACGGAAACTTTTCTCAAGCCATTCAAATAGATGAGGATCACCTCGCGGTCTGCAACTAAGATAGCCTTAGAACTGAGCCCTACCCGAAACGCATTTTTGTTGACGACTAAAAACAAAAGTGAATCCAAAGCCAAAACTCCGTAAGAAAATGCGACAAAACTCGCTTTTTGCGTTAAAAACAAATGTGCGACAACAAGACTCAGAAATACCAATGCCTCTAGGCAATTATAAACAAAAACGCGACGTTTGCGCTCGGAACTGATGGTCTGATTCCAAACAAACTTTTGTTGTTGCTTGACCATACTGACACCCATCCAGCGGCGCACAGAACGACGTAGCCCAATGATCAGCATCAGAAGACCTAAAACCAAGTATACTTCTTGGGTAAAAGGCAAACGCTTACCGGTGGTATGAAAGAAATCTATTGGTAAATCAAAGCCTACAAATACAGACAATAACAAGGTGGGTAGGCTGATGACCAGCAGCAATAAGTTGATAAAACTATTCATTCGGAATCAGTTTGAGCTTGGCTTTTAACCCTTGAATTTTCTCTTGTGCCAGTGAAATTTTCTTGTTCACCTCTTGACGCAATTGATCGGCACCCTTTGAGCGCGCAAAGAATCCGAGGTTGTTTTCTAAGGTGTTGATTTCTTTTTGCAATGCATCGATTTGTTTTCGGATGTCTTGCTTTTCAGCTTGAAGTAATTTTTGTTTGTCTGGCGAAGCCAAAAGACTTTCTAGTTTGGCTTGGAAGAAAACACGTTCTTTTTCTTGGCCTTCTAATTTGAGTGCCTTGTATAGCTCGTCCATGCGGTTTTTAAAGGCATTGTATGTGGTTTGCCTTTCTTTGATACCCACAGGGCCAATTGCGTTGAATTGCTGCTGAAAATCGCGTAATTTGGTTAAAGCTTCTTGTTTGTCTGTAGGTAATTCAAACTGAAGCAACGCATCAATGAGTGCGCGCTTGGCATGAAGGTTTTCCGTATTTTCAGCCTCTTGGCCTTCAAAATGTGCTTGTCTGGCATCAAAGAAAGTATTACACGCTGCTCTAAAATCTTTCCAAAGCTTGTTTTCGTGACGTTGGCCGGCTGACCCGAAATCTTGCCATTGGCGCTGTAGTTTTTTGAGTTGATCGGCGGTGTTTTTCCAGTCAGTTGAAGCACTTAGTTGCTGTGCTTTTTCAATTAAACCTTTTTTCTTTTGTACAATCTCTAGACTTGCGGCATCTTGAGCAGAGGAAAATTCTTTTTTAGCTGCAAAAAATGCATCACATTGAACGCGAAATGATTGATAAACAGCCTCATTCTCTTTTCTGCTGCCTGGACCTATTGTTTTCCATTGTCCCTGCAGTTCTAGAATATATGCCGTTTGTGCCTCCCATTGTTTGAATGAATTCCATTGGTTCATTTCTTCTAATCTTGAAGTGAGGTCGGCTACAATTTTTTTCTTGGCATCGATATTGGCCTTGAGCAGCTGTCTTTGGGCTTCGTAGTGTTCGTTTATTTTATCGTAAATAGATCGAACAGCTTCCCAATAGGCGCCTTTCATGAGTTCCCAGTCTTCATTTTGAACTGGGCCAATTTCTTCCCATTCGTCTTGGAGCGCATGCAGTTGGGCCTCGAGATCGCGTTGTTCCAAATTGGCAACTCGCAATTGTTTCAACTTGAAAATGAGGTCTTCTTTGAGTTGTTTATTGCGACGGTAATCGTGGTCTTTGAGTTCTTTATAAATTTTGATATTGTAGAAGAATATCTCAAGTAATCTGGAATATTCTTTTTGAATGGCTTCACGTTGTTCTCTCGGGATGGCCCCAATTTTTTTCCAGGTTTCATGGATGTCTTTGTAGGCTTGAAATGCACTGCCAATTTTTTCCTCGTTGTCAATGACTTCCTTGAGGCGCGCAATGAGGTCTTTTTTGAGCTTTAGATTTTGTGTCTCTAGGGTTTGCTGAAGTTGTTGCTGCGCTTTGCGCTTGGTTGTAAATTGGCTGAAGGCTTCGAAAAAAGCTTCTTTCAGAGGCTTATAATCTACCTCTTCATAGGAAGCGCCTTGTTCGGCTGCATCTAAGCGTTTAACCTGTTCTTGGCGCTCGAGCTCGAGGAGTTGATCTTCGAATTGTTGTTTGATTTCACTGGCCGTGCGGCCAAATTGAAGTAAGTCTTCTTGTTGGCTTAGTGCTGTAATTTGATCGATGAGTTGTTGTAATTCCATTAGGCTTCCAATTGAAAGGTAGAAAGAGAAACAAATTCTTGCATACGTTGTTGCAAATCGGCATGAGATATTTCTAATAAACGCGTTGTACCGAATTTTTCGACACAAAATGAGGCTAAGGCTGAGCCCGCAATTATAGCGCGTTTCATGGTTTCGAAATCAAGCTGCGGCGCTGCGGCAAGATAACCCATAAAACCACCCGCAAAGGTATCACCGGCTCCAGTCGGGTCAAAAACCTCTTCTAGGGGTAACGCCGGTGCGTAAAATACATTTTGTTCGTGGAAAAGCAGCGCGCCGTGCTCACCTTTTTTGATAATGAGAATTTGAGGACCCATAGCACGAATGATATTTGCTGCTTTGCGCAAAGAATAAACCCCAGAAAGCTGACGTGCCTCCTCGTCGTTGATGATGAGGACGTCGATGTGCTTTAATGTTTCTTTAAGGTCGTCAAGTGCGATGTCCATCCAAAAATTCATGGTGTCCATGGCAATGAGTTTCGGGCGGGTAGCCATTTGTTGAATGACAGAAAGCTGAACGGATGGGCTTAGGTTACCGAGCATTAAAAAACTTGCGTTTTGCGCTAAAGCAGGTACCTTAGGTTGAAAATCTCCGAGCACATTGAGCTCGGTGACAAGCGTATCTCGGGAGTTAAGATCGGTGTGGTAACGACCCGACCAAAAAAATGTTTTTTCAGCTTCTTTAATTTCAACACCGGAGGTGTCAACCCCTTTTTCTTGCAAAATGGCCAGGAAATCTTTGGGGAAATCTCCTCCTACTACGGAAATGAGGCTCTGCTCTTTTACAAAAAAGGAAGACGCTAAGGAGATATAGGTCCCGGCGCCGCCTACGATTTTATCTGTTTTGCCGAATGGGGTTTCAATAGCATCAAATGCGACACTACCAACTGCTGCTAATTTCATAGTTCTAAATTGTGCGGCAAAGATAGGTAATTTCAGCGCTTTAGCTATTTATTTAAGATGTTTTAACAGCGCGTGGATGTGCGCTGCCATATGCCTTTCTCAATTGCGCAAAAGAATTGTGGGTATAGACTTGTGTGGCTGATAAGTTGGCATGTCCAAGTAAGTCTTTGAGCGTTTCCAAGCCAGCGCCATTATTGAGCATATGGGTCGCAAAAGTATGTCTTAAAACATGCGGACTGCGCTTCTCAACACCGCTGAGCGTTCCTAGAACTTCGCGCACCAGTCTATATACAAGTTGTGGATATAAAGCTTCGCCATTCGTTCTCACCAAAAGGTTGGGATGGCTCAGCCCCAGAGCCTTTTTTGCATTTTTATACCGAAAAATCATATCTGCAAGTTCTACCGAAATTGGAATCAAGCGCTCTTTATTGCGTTTTCCCAACACTTTTAAATATTGATCGGTTAGTGCACCTTCTTTGAGGTCAATGAGTTCAGATAAACGCATGCCCGTTTGATAAAATAACTCGATGATCAGGCGGTTGCGTAGGCCCTCGAAATCAGTGCCAAAAATAGGTTCAACCCGCTCTGGACTTAATTCTGTTTCCTTTACAAAAACAGGTAAACGCTTCTCCGCTTTCGGGCCCTGAATGCGCAGCATCGGATTTTCATTGAGCTTACCCTCCTTGAGTAACCACCTAAAAAAAGTCCGCAATGACGCTAATTTACGGTTTACTGTTCGGTTACTCAGGCCGGATTCCAATAATTGAACCATCCAGCTTCTGATAATAGCGCTGTTTTGTTGCTGCCAATCGGAGAGTTGCTCGCACTCGGCAAAAATAGCATACTGCTCGAGGTCCTGGATGTAAGCCAAACAGGTATGGGCAGAATAGCGTTTTTCTTGACGTAAGTAATTTTCGAAATGTTGCAGCATAAAAAAAGGAGCCGAAGCTCCTTTCCATACGTATTTTGTAGCAATTGGTTACAATTGCTGACTTTGCATTCTTTGCTTATAAGCGGCGCGGATGATTTCCTGACGACGAGACACGGAAGGCTTCACGAATTCTTTACGACCGCGAAGTTGTTTCATCACATTGGTTTTTTCGTACTTCTTTTTGTACTTTTTCAATGCGCGTTCGATGTTCTCGCCTTCTTTAATTGGAATGATCAACATATGCTTTAATTTCTTTGTTTTAAACTTAGGGTCGCAAAGATACGAGAGAAAATGAATTCTACAAAAATTATTTTAAAATTTCTCTAGAAATAACCAATTTTTGAATCTCTGAGGTGCCCTCCCCGATAGTCATGAGTTTGGCATCGCGCAAAAACTTCTCGGCGGGGTATTCTTTGGTATAGCCATAGCCTCCCATAATTTGCACGGCTTCGTTGCCACATTTGACCGAGACTTCAGAGGCAAAATACTTCGCATAAGCGCCTTCTTTTGTAACGGGTAGCTTGGCGTCTTTTTTAGCTGCTGCCTGAAAAGTAAGCAGTTCGGCGGCCTCTATTTGAGTGGCCATATCGGCTAACTTGAAAGCTATAGCCTGAAAATGTGCAATTGGTTGTCCAAATTGCTCGCGCTCTTTGGCGTACTTTACCGACGCTTCGAAGGCGCCTCTGGCGATACCACAACTCAAGGAGGCAATAGAAATTCTACCACCATCGAGAATCTGCATGGCTTGAACAAAACCCTGACCGACTTCGCCAATCACATTTTCTTTTGGAATACGGACATTATCGAAAATGAGTTCTGCGGTTTCACTTGCACGAACCCCTAATTTGTCATTGATTTTGACTGCTGAAAAACCAGGTGTTCCCTTTTCGATAATAAAGGCCGTAATACCCTTGCTATCGAGTAGCTCACCTGTTCGGATGAGTACCACGGCTACATCGCCGGAAAGACCGTGCGTGATCCAGTTTTTGGAGCCGTTGAGCACCCAATGGTCGCCGTCGAGAACAGCAGTTGCTTTCATGCGCATGGCATCAGAACCTGTATTGGCCTCAGTTAAGCCCCAAGCACCAATCCACTCGCCACTCGCGAGTTTGGGCAGGTATTTCTGCTTTTGGGCTTCTGAACCATGGTAATAGATATGGCCCGTGCAAAGCGAGTTATGAGCGGCTACACTTAGGCCAACACCTCCACAAACTTTTCCAAGTTCCATGAGGACAGTGGCGTATTCGTCGTAACCAAAGCCTGAACCACCATATTGTTCAGGAATAAAAATGCCGAGCAAACCGAGCTCTCCCATTTTTTTCATGGTATCAATTGGGAAAATTTCGTGTTCGTCCCAGTGTTTGAGTTGAGGGCGAATTTCGCGCTCTGCAAAGTCTCGGACCATTTGGGCGAGCATTTGCTGTTGTTCAGTAAAATAAGTTGACATGTTGTTGATTGAGTTGATTGTTGATGTTGGAGAAACTGTATTTAAGTTTAATAAGTGACTATAGAATGAATTTGATCGCTAAATGCAGCCAATACCTTGTTGCCATCTAAAAAAGACAAGGCAACCAAGAAATCAAAACCCGCAACCACACCACCGCTTTTTTCAATGAGTGTTGCAGCTGCAGCTGCAGAGCCGCCAGTAGCAAGTAAATCGTCGTGAATGAGCACTTTTTGTCCTTTTTGAACGGCATCGGTATGCATTTCAATAACGGCCTCGCCATATTCTAATGCATAAGCATGCTTGATTTTATCATAGGGTAATTTGCCCTCTTTTCTGATTAAGATAAAAGGCAAGCCCAAGCGCATAGCCAACGGATAACCAAATAAAAAACCACGGCTCTCGATGCCTGCAATGGCATCCAGCTGCGCATCTTGGTATTTGGCAACCAAATGATCCAATACCGCATTGGATACAGTCGGATTGAGCATTATTGTAGATATATCCTTAAAGAGAATGCCTGGTTTAGGAAAATCAGGAACATCTCGTATTACGGCCTTAAGTTGTTCTTGTACTGTCATGTTACAAAGATACATAAGGCAAGAGTTTTTTGTATGTCTCTTCGTCAATTAATACCGATTCTTTTAATTCATTTATTGCGTTGAATTTTCCTTTTTGTGTGCGCATTTTAATTATGGAATTGGCCTGATTCCAAGATAAATAGGGATGCTGCTTGAGCCGCTCAAGGCCAACCTCATTGAGCTTCATTTTTTGAACAGTTGTGCTGATTTGAAAAAAGGGGCGGATTTTTTCGAGTATCTCGATTTTCAAGCCCTTAATCTCTTCCAGTTGATCCACATGTAAGTAGCCACCGAGGCGTTCCCGGTATGCAATTATCTTTTGAGCGGTATACACCCCAACACCTGGTAAGGCGACAAGCATTGCCTCAGTTGCCGTATTTAAATCGAGTTGCTGGATTTTGTGGTCAGATTTTACGGTTACAGAACTGGTAATTTTTGGGGATTCACCTTCCGTCGTGAATTTGTTAGCTTTTACTTCATCAAAAACCAAAGAATCTTTGATCTTTTCCAAAAGGGCACTAGGCAGCACGCGTATACTTTGCATTTGCCGATATGACTTTAAGCCATATTTATCTTTATAACGCAAAATAGAAGTTGCTTGTTTGGGGCTCAAGCCAAGTCTTTGCCAATCGGTA
>JBJTNX010000182.1:0-4854 GCA_046074325.1 Sphingomonadales bacterium | reverse complement strand
GTCTACATGACCCAAGATATCGGCACCGCTATCGACCGATTCAAAGATTACCCAGACTTACATGGAATGGTGTATACTGTAGGTAATGAGCAAGATTACCACTTCAAGGTCTTGTTTTTGATCTTGCAAAAATTGGGTTACGCTTGGGCCAATAACTGTTTTCACTTGAGCTACGGCATGGTTGATCTTCCGAGTGGCAAAATGAAATCCAGAGAAGGAACGGTTGTCGACGCCGATGACCTCATGGCCGAAGTCATTGACAAAGCCAAAGAAATGACCCAAGAACGCGGCCATTTAGAAGGGCTCAACGCCGAAGATCGCGAACAGCTCTATACTCAAATTGGTTTAGGTGGCCTCAAATACTATCTTTTGAAAGTCGATCCGAAAAAACGCATGTTGTTCAACCCAGAAGAATCCATTGATTTAACGGGCAACACAGGTCCGTTTTTACAATATACGCACGCGCGTATTTGTACCTTACTAGAGAAAGCCGCATACCAACCTGCGGCGGTTTCAATTGCTGCATCCTTGAAACCTGAAGAGAAGGAAATCATCAAGCAACTGGCTTTGTTTGGTACCACGCTCGAAGAAGCAGCAAAAAGCTATTCGCCAGCCCTTTTGGCAAACTACGCCTATGAGCTCGTTAAACTATACAATACGTTTTATCAGAGCGTTAAAATTGTAATTGAGCCCGACCTAGAAGTGCGCCAGTTGCGTTTGGCCTTGAGTGCGAGCGTGCGTCAGGTATTGGCTACAGCACTTCGTTTGCTTGGTGTAGAAGCACCACAGCGCATGTAAGTTTAGTTTTTACCAAAAATAACTTCGTCCGTTAGTTGGCGCACCATGACAAATAATTCGTCTTTGAACGTTTGTGCTTCATAGGTGCCACGCTCTATCATGCGTAGTTTGTGCTCCCATTGGCCCGTTAATTCTGGGCTCTTGAGCAACTCGTAAGAAATTTTATCAATGAGCGCCATGCCCGTTGGGGTAGCCACTAAGTTTTTCTTTTTCTTTTCGATGTATTGGCGCTTGAATAACGTTTCGATGATGCTAGCTCTTGTGGAAGGTCGGCCAATGCCATTTTCTTTCATGACCTCGCGCATTTCTTCGTTGTCTACGAGTTTACCTGCGGTTTCCATGGCGCGCAGTAGGGTAGCTTCAGTATAGTATTTGGGAGGACTTGTTTTGCCTTCATGAATAAACGGCGCGTGTGGGCCGCTCTCACCTTTGGTAAAAAGTGGTAATATTTTATCTTCGGGGTTGGTTTGTTGGGCTTTGAGATCGTCATAAAGCACGCGCCAGCCTTTGTCCAGGACTTGCTTTCCTGTCGCTTTGAATTCCAAAGCCGCTACTTTCCCCAATACAGTAGTATTAGACACCTTGCACTCAGGATAGAAAACCGCAATAAAACGGCGAACGATGAGGTCATAGACGCGCTGTTCGTCGGGGCTAATGCCTGAAGGCGCCACACCTGTCGGGATAATCGCGTGGTGGTCGGTGATTTTTTTGTCGTCAAAGATTTGCTTTGATTTTTTAATGGGCTTGCCTGCTAGCGCCTCGGTAAAGCGCTTGTAATCCCTTAGGCCGTTAAGAATACCCGGAATTTTCGGATGCAGGTCTTCGGACAAATAAGTGGTATCTACGCGCGGGTAGGTCACGAGTTTTTTCTCGTAAAGACTTTGAACTTTGTTGAGTGTTTCCTCGGCAGAGTAGGCGTAATAGCGGTTGCCATCTACTTGTAGAGAGGTGAGGTCATAGAGGCGTGGGTTGCCTTCTTTGGCGTCCTTTTGTTCAAAGGAAGTGACTTCGAAGGGCTGCTCTTTGAGGTAAGACAGGCCTTTTTCGGCTTTGTCTTTGGTTTTGAGGCGGTCTATCTGACAGCTAAATTCGGTCTCGCGATAAATGGTTTTGAGTTCAAAGAAAGTTTCTGATTTAAAGGCATCGATTTCTTTTTGACGCTGCACAATTAAAGCAAGCGTGGGCGTTTGCACACGCCCCACAGAAAGTGTTTGTTTGTCCCGGCCGTATTTGCGTGTAAAAAGTCGGGTGCCGTTGATACCCAAGACCCAATCGCCGACCGCCCGGGCGTTGCCTGCGGCAAAAAGGCGGTCAAAATCTGAGCCTGGCCTTAGTTTCTTGAAACCATCTTTAATTGCTTCTTCGGTGAGCGAAGAAATCCAGAGCCGCTTGACCGGCACTTTGCATTTGGCCTTGAGCAAGACCCAACGCTGAATCAGTTCACCTTCTTGACCGGCATCACCACAGTTAATGACTTCGGTTGCTTGGCTTACCAAGCGTTCAATCACATGAAACTGTTTTTTTGCGCCGTCGTCGCCGCGCAACTTGATACCAAACTGCGACGGAATGATAGGCAAGTCCTCTAATTTCCAGTATTTCCAGTTGGGGTTGTAATCTTCGGGGTCTTTGAGCGAACACAAATGTCCGTAGACCCAGGTGACGGCATAGCCATTGCCTTCTAGGTAGCCATCTTTGCGATTTTTGGCACCTAAAATCTCCGCTAAATCACGGGCAACACTTGGCTTTTCGGCAATGCAGACAATCATTTATTAGTTACCAAATCGCTTGATACCGCCCTCCAAGAACTTTTTATAAGACTTGATATCAGGTGTATAGCCAATGGCCTGCGTGAGGTCGTTGCCTTCGTGGTCGGTGACGACATACAAAGGTTGCTGGAAGCTTTTGTAGCGCGTCATTTGGTAATCGGCCCATTTGTTACCCACGGTGCGTATTGGGCCGCTGAGTTTAGAAACGCGCTGTTCGCTGGCTGGCAGCGCCTGGCGGTCGTCGACGTACAAGGATATGATCACAAATTGTTTTTGGAGCATTGGTCGGATTTCGTCGTTGGTCCAGACGGTGCTTTCGGTCTTGCGGCAGTTTTGGCAGGCGTGGCCCGTGAAGTCAAGTAGAATTGGCAAGTTGCGTTTTTTGGCATAAGCGCGCCCTTTTTCGAGGTCGTGGAAAACCAAAATAGAACCGTCGCCAACAGGGTGCATATCGGCCGCAAATTGAGCGGTGATGGAGTCTTCTACTAAACCAGTTTCTTGCCCGCCATTGACCCAACGGAAGTTGTCTTCGGAGTGCGTGCGCGGTGGTGCAATACCGTCAATGAGTGTGAGTGGCGCACCAAACATTCCTGTGAAGAGGTAAACAGAGAAAACCAATGCCAACAAAGCAAACATAAAGCGCGTCACGCTTAGTTTTTGAACAGGTGAATCATGGGAAAATTGCAATTTGCCGAGCAAGTAAATTCCCATAATAAAGAAGAGCACAAACCAAATACCCACAAACCATTCACGGGTTAGTAGACCCCAATGGTAAGCGAGGTCAACCGATGACAAGAACTTGAGTGCCAGTGCCAATTCAGCTAATCCCAACACGACTTTTACAGAATTGAGCCAACCACCCGATTGTGGCAAACTATTGAGCCAGCCTGGAAAGACCGCAAAAAGCGTAAATGGAATGGCCAGTGCCAAAGAAAAGCCGGTCATGCCCACAGCAGGGGTGAGGTAAGATCCAGAAGTAGCAGCTTCAACAAGCAAACTGCCAATAATTGGCCCCGTACAAGAAAAAGAAACCAGGCCCAATGTGAAAGCCATAAAGAAGATGCCTAAATAACCACCGCGGTCGGCTTGCTTGTCCATTTTGTTGACCCAAGAATTTGGCAATTGAATTTCGAAAGCGCCCAAGAATGAAAAGGCAAACATCACGAAAATACTAAAGAAAATGAGGTTCATCCAGACATTGGTAGAAAGGTCATTTAGACCAAGTGGGCCCATAGCAGCCGTAAAAATAAGGCCAAAAACAACGTAGATCAGAACGATAGATGCACCATAAACGAGTGCCTTGAAAATACCTTCGCTGCGCGTTTTGGATTGTTTGGTAAAGAATGTAACCGTCATTGGGATCATCGGGAACATACAAGGCGTAAACAAGGCAACGAGGCCTGCGATGAAGCCTGCAATAAAGATCACCAAGTTAGAATCCTTTTTCTTTTCTTTTTGTTCGATTGGCGCCGGCGCCTGATCCATGGTGGTTTTGGTACTGTTGGTATCGGTATTTGCAGTTTGCGCACTTGCTGTGGTGTCGATTTCGGTTGCTGTGGCTCCAGAGGCTTTAAAACCGCTCACTTTAAAGTTGGCCGTGTAGTCAAATGGGGGTAAGCAGCCTTCGTGTTTGCACAATTGAAAAAAGAGGTTGCAGCTAGCGGTAAATGCTTCGTCTGACAAGATTTCAATTTTTTGCTTGAAGGTGGCTTTGTTTTCAAAATACAAAGAAGTGCCGAGTTCGTCTTTTTGAACAAGGGGTATGCCTTCTTCGGTGACTTTACCGATGGTTTTGTAGTTTTTATTGGCTTTGAACTTGAATTCAGGAACAATGCCAGTGCCATCGGCAGCCATTGGGTCGTGCTTGAGGCTGAAAATATGGTATTCGGGTACTAATTTGCCCGAGAAAACCAAATTAGCGTGGCTGTCGTCAATTTTTTCTACGGTGCATGTCCATTTGATGAACTGACTCATGAAATCTTGGGCTTTACTAGTGAAAGAAAGGCCGATAAAAAGAAGTGTCAGAATAAACGCTTTCATATGTTTAATTTGGTTTTTCAGATTTGTAAGGAGTTACCTTTACCTCAAAAGGAACGGTTTTGGGCGGCAAACAGCGCGTATCGTCACAGAGCATGTAAGTGAGTTCACCTTTTACAACGGTTAGTTTTTTGACGACAATTCGGTTGCTGGCTTGAAACGTATTTTCGAAGTAGGAAACTTCGGCTCCGAAATTCGGATCAAAGGATTGTTTTGCCTTGGTGTTGGCCTCAAAGTTGTTTAAAATTTTTAC
>JBJTNX010000181.1:0-6120 GCA_046074325.1 Sphingomonadales bacterium | reverse complement strand
GCTTGTTGAATGACCCAACGGGTTTTAATGGCCGCGAGTGGAGCCATGCGCTTGCGAATCGGTATGATGTGTGCATTGAGGTCTCGCTCTGCCTGAGTCGAAGCAATGATACGATCCAACATCTTTTTAAATTCAACAATATCAACCTGAACGGAAGTACCGTTAGGATCAAAAATTTCTTGGGCAAGCAACTCATAAAAAGTTTCAAAACTGCCAGAAGCGCCAATCAAAACACTTGGTATCGCTTGATTAAAAAAATAGCCACATTTTTGTTGTAAATAAGCCTCTATTTTGGCGACATCCTGTGGTGAAAAAGGATCTTGGCAATCAAAAAGTTGAAACATTCGAGAAACCCCAATATCAAAAGATTGCGCAAATTCAAGACCGCTAGCATTTGCGGCAATAAATTCAGTAGAACCGCCGCCAATATCCATAATTAATCCTGGCGTTGTAAATTCATGGGTCAATTTTACCCCGTTATAAATGAATTGTGCTTCTTGAAGGCCAGAAATAATTTCAATTTTAATATTTAATTCTTTAGCAACCTTCATGACGAACTCAGCTGAATTGGTGGCATCTCGGAGTGCGGATGTCCCGATTGCACGTATGAAATCGACTTCCCATTGAACGCATAATTGCTTGAAATATTGGAGGGCTGCAAAGGCCCGTGTCATGGCGGCATCGCCAATCCGATTTTCATTGATGCCGTCCATACCGAGGGCAACACCTTCTTTGGTCTGAAAAAGCACACGGCGCGTTGCTATTTCAGCGATGAGCAAATTGAAGGTATTGGTGCCCAAATCGATGATGGCCCGGCGCATATTCTTTAGAATTTAAGAATTGATTTGCGGTACCAGCGCGCTGCCAAAGCCAATAATGCAAATGCACAAAAAAGCAACAACAATAAACTCAATAAAACCTTGGTGTAGGCGGCAAGACTCAGGCCTTTCGACAAAGAGATCAGCGCCAAAACCGGCGAACTAAATGGTAAGAAACCGAGTATCTCGGTAAGGGTACTCGCTGGAAAATAAATAGCGTATATTCCAGAGAAGAGGCCAAAACTGACTAAGAACAGCAAAGGAAATAAAAACTGTTGGCCATCGGCTTCAGCACTACTGCGCGCTCCTAATACTGCAAACAAAGCACCATAAAATAAAAAGCTTGCTACAAAAAAGAACAAGAAATGTACAATCAAAGATGCGAAGGGTAGCTGTTCAAATACCAAAGAAGACAACGGATTGAGGCGTTGAGGTGCGCTTTGCCCCCAATTGCTGGGATCAAAGATGTCCACGAAAATGGTTTCTTGCAAAAACCAAAACCCCATTGCTAATAATAAAATCCAACCCAACATTTGAAGCAGGGCTACAAAGCCAATACCAAGAATTTTGCTAAGCATGAGCTGCCCTGGCTTTACACTTGCCAGCAAAACTTCTACAATGCGGTTGCTTTTTTCACGTACGGTTGCCCGAAAAATGGTCATGCTGTACAACGCAACGAAAAAGAGCACAAAAGCACCTAGAACAAAACCGGCCCATGAATTGGCTTCTTTTGACTCATTTTTAGGGTCTTTTAGATCCCGAAAATCAAAGATAAATCCTTGTTTAATTTGACGAAAAGCTTGTTCGGTAAGGTTGGAGTGCTGGGCAGCAATAAGTTCTTCCATGCGGCGCTCTACTTGAAATTTAAGCTGCATTCGGGCATCGAGGCCGAGCTGGTCTCGAAAAAAAACAAAACATTTTTTATTGTTGAGCACTTTCTCATTGAGTTCTAGTAGCACGTCAAATTCTTGGTAAGCTTTACCTTTTTGAAATTCCGTTAGTTCTAAGTAATCATCGATAAAAAAATAGTGAATTTGTTGCTCTTCTTGGGCCATGAGGCGATGAGACATTATTTGGCCTGGATCTGCAATGAGTACATTGAGCTCTTGTTTACCTTGATCTGCCGCTTTGAGTAAACCGATCAATAAGAGAAGCACCACAATAGGCCCCAAAACAAGCATATACCAAAACCCTTTTTGACTGAGTCTTTCTTGGATTTCTCTTTTGGTGAGTAGGAATAAATTAGACATTTTGGGCTGCTTTTTGAGAAATCAAATCAATAAATACCTCTTGCATAGAAGGCTGCACCTGAGACAAATGCTCGACTTGTACTTGTTCTTGCAAGCTGCGCATGAGGTCGTTGAGCGTACGCCCTCCTCTGCTCTGAAGGGTGCATTCAAAAAGACCTTCTTCGAGTTCTTTTTGAGTGAGCAGCGTGAAGTCGGTCCAAAGGGCATTGGCAAAACTGAGCATATTTCCTTTAAACCGCACTTCAATAAGACCTTTGGAATGCATGCGACGTAACTGTTGAACCGCATCTTGAGCCAAAACCTGACCGTTGTGTAAGAGCGCGGCGTAATCACAGACTTCGTCGACGCTTTTCATGTTGTGCGTGGACAAAATAATGGTGGTACCCTGTTCTTTGAGCGCCTTGATCTCGTTCATGATGAGCTCAACATTGAGCGGATCAAAACCAGATAAGGGTTCATCTAGGATAAGTAATTTAGGCTGATGAACTAAAGCTGCAATGAATTGTACTTTTTGAGCCATCCCCTTGGAAAGCATTGCAATGCGTTTGTGCTGCCAATCATTCATTTCGAAATGTTGCAGCCAGTGGTCGACATTTTTTGCAGCCGCTGTTTTACTCAGGCCTCTGAGTTGGGCAAGAAAGAGTAAATGCCCGCGTACGGACATGGTTTTGTACAAACCACGCTCTTCGGGTAGATAACCAATTTGGCGAAGATGAGCAGGTTCTAATGGCTTTCCTTCGAAGTAAACCTGACCGCTATCTGGATTTAGAATTTGATTGAGGATGCGAATAAGCGTAGTTTTGCCAGCGCCATTGGGACCCAACAAGCCAAAAATGTGACCTTTGTTGACCTCCATATTAACCGCATCTAGGACCAACTTACGGTTATAGGATTTACTAACTTCAGCGATTTGAATCATGAGTTAAAGCTAAGAAAAATCCGAACTAGCGCAACGACTTGAGCGGTTTCCAGCCTAATTTTTTAGCAAGCACAAAATACAGAAAAGCAAAAGTGAGTGCGCCTGAAAGTAATTGTATCGTTAAATTGCCCGGCGGACGTTCATCGATAAATAAAGCATCGGTTCGAAAAACATGCCAGCCACTGGTGAGCACCAAAACACCAAAAAGGTTGTTAAAAACATGAAAAGCAATGGCCAACTCTGCGCCTTCATCTTGGATACTGATCAGGGCCATGAATACACCTGCCATAAAATAATAGAAAAGAATACCAGGGCCGAGTGCGTTTACTTCAGGGTTAGAAATATGCATAAACGCAAACATCAATGAACTGATGGTCAAACTAATCCAGGGATTGTTGGTACGTAAATAGAGGCCTTGAAGGGCATAAATTCTAAAAATCAATTCTTCGGCAGCGGCCTGAAAAGGCACCATAAGAATTGCCACAAATAGCAAGGGCCAAAAAGAGGCCGCCTTGAAATTCCAAGTGAGTTGATCTGTTGCCCCAGAGATAACAACGTCGAGAAAAGTATATGCACCAAAAAAAACGAGCAAAAAAGCACTAAACCCCAAAAAGCGTTTCCAACGAAAACGGGGTGCCGATGTAAAAATACTTTGTAGACCTCTTTTGTGGGCGTACATTAAGTACAACACCAAGCCAAAAAAAACGAGTAAAAAAGGAATGAGCATACCGATGAGTAAGCGCAATGAACCGTATGTAGCTATGAAGTCAGTTTGCGCTGGATCGAAAAGCGTGCCTGGGAAGTTGTATTTGACATCGAGCAACATTGGGATGTTACCGAGTATGTACATTAAGATGATCAGGGCAATACCACCTAAATAAAGGCCAGTCGAATTGCGCCCCTCTTTAACCAGTTCTAGAAATTTCATTAACTAAAGATGTCGCGCATGCGGCTGAAAAAACCTTTGTCTTTTTGCGCTTTGTACGGATCGAAGTTTTCGGAATCGCGGAGTTTTTCGAGGAGCTCTTTTTCTTCCTTACTGACGCTCGTTGGCGTGTACACATGTAAGTGAACGAAAAGATCGCCGGTGCCATAACGCTGTACACTTGGTAATCCTTTGCCGCGCAAACGCAGTACCTTTCCACTTTGGGTACCAGCATCGACTTTTATTTTGACCTTGCCCCCTACCGTTGGCACTTCAATAGATGCACCCAGCACGGCATCTGTGAAGTGCAAGTAGGCATCATAATGAAGATTTTCACCCTCGCGTCGGAGTTCGTCGTGAGCCACCTCTTCAATGACTACAATGAGATCGCCAGGGGCACCATTGAAAGGCCCTGCGTTTCCTTTTCCACGAACACTGAGTTGCATGCCGTCTTCTACGCCAGCTGGAATTTCAATCTCGATGATTTCTTCTTGTTTGCGCAATCCTTGTGCATCGGCGTCAGCAGGCTTGGTATCGATGCTTTTTCCGGCACCCTGACAAACATGACACGCCGATTGTGTTTGCATAGCGCCTAAAAAAGTTTGCGCTACGCGTGTGATGCGGCCAGTACCCTGACACGTTGGGCAGCTTTTGAAAGTAACGCCGTCGGCTTGCACCAATTTATTGACTTTGATTTTTTTCTTGACCCCTTGCGCAATTTCTTCTAGTGTAAGTTTCATTTTGACACGAAGATTGGTGCCTTTCACAACGCGTGAACCGCCTCGGCTGCCGCCAAAACTACCACCAAAAGCGCCGCCAAAGATATCGCCAAACTGAGAGAAGATGTCGTCCATGTTCATGCCGCCACCAAAACCACCTGCGCCTCCCATTCCGGCGTGTCCGAAGCGGTCGTATTGAGCTTTTTTCTCAGGGTTGCTCAGGACTTCATAAGCCTCGGCGGCCTCTTTGAATTTTTCCTCAGCACTGGCGTCGTCGGGGTTTTTGTCGGGATGGTATTTCAAGGCCAATTTTCGGTAAGCCTTTTTGATTTCGGATTCGTCAGCATTTTTGCTAACGCCCAACACTTCGTAGTAATCGCGCTTGTTACTCATGGTTTATTTATTGTCCAACAACAACTTTTGCAAAACGCAAAACTTTGTCATTGAGGTAATATCCTTTTTCTACGTCATCTATAACTTTGCCTTTTTGATCCTCGGTTGGCGCTGGAATATTCGCTATCGCTTCGTGCAAATCGGCGTCAAAAGGTTGGTCTTTCGCTTCCATTTCTTTGAGGCCTTTAGAAAGCAATATTTGCTTGAATTTTGCTTGAATGAGCTTGAATCCTTCGCGCAAAGCGGCCACGTCGTCGAGCTGCTCGTTGTTGGCGATGGCGCGTTCGAAATCGTCTAGAACTGGTAACAAGTCCTTGAGTAAACTGCCGTTTGCCGAGGCAATGAGGTCTAATTTTTCTAGATTGGTCCGACGGCGGTAGTTGTCAAATTCAGCGTAGAGTCGGACAAATTTATCTTTGTATTCATCGACAACTTCTGTAGCTTGATCCTCGGTATTTACGGTTTCTTCTTGCGGCATTTCTTGCGGCATTTCTTGCTGTTCTTCGTTAGGTAGCTCGTTTTCGACTGACATTTTTACGTGTTTTAATTTGAATTGCGAATAGACAAATAACAGACCAAGCCGCTATTTAGGACAAGCTGGCAGGCATTGGCTGACATTATGTGTCAAAAAAGCAGTTTTTTAGTTCTTGCCCAAAGATTGTGTAATTTTAGCACATGAAAAAAATCCTCTTTGCTTTTTTACTTTTTAGTCCATTTACAAAAGCACAACTGCTTTTTGAGATCTCTGGTAATGGACTTACCCAAAAATCCTACTTGTACGGCACCATTCATATGCTGCCCAAAGACCAGTTTGAGCTCAGCAATAGTCTCAAACGCGCTTTTGATGCATCGGCTACAATTGCGATGGAAGTGGACCTCAATATGGGCGCTGCAGAGAAAATAGCCTTAGCCCAACAAGTACTCTTGCCAGAAGGTAAAACCCTCCAGGATTACATGCCTGCGCAAGATTATATCAAACTCAAAATGTATTGTTTGGATTCCCTCAAATGGAGTGTCTCTAAATTTGAGCGCAGTAGTAAACTCAAACCTATGTTTTTTTCGAGCATTCTGATTCAAGAAAGCATGTCCGATATGG
>JBJTNX010000180.1:0-5327 GCA_046074325.1 Sphingomonadales bacterium | reverse complement strand
GAAAACTTTGCGCTCTCCTGAGTAAACACATTCAACAAAAGATTGTCCATTTGTGGTATCTCTCACCTCATATTGGTTCATCATGGTGGTGAGGTAGTTGTAATAGCTGATAGAGGTATGCGGATTGATCAAAGCACTAAGGTCTGTTAAAAAACTACTTGCACCTGAATTGATGCCGTTGTAGTAGTTTCCGATTTGGCTACCTAATGTAGGTTTGTAGGAACCAGCTGGAATAGTTTGGTCGTAATTTTGGTATCCTTCCGGACCGTTGAAGGCGAAAATCGCAAACATGTATCCGGTATTGGCTAGTACATGGCGCGGTGAAAAAGAGGTGCCTGGGCCTACATAAGCTACTCGGGCGTTGCCAATGACATCTCCTCTTTTGTAGGTGCTACCATCCAAAGGGTAACCTTGAACTGGCGAGGTTGGATCTCCTTCTTTCCATAAGACGAGGTATTGTTCGGCTCCTGATGGCGTGAATTCTCCTACTAATTTGTAGGGTGTTACTACTGGCCAATTGACTGAATTGGATTCCGGATTGACGGGTTCTGTCGCTAAATTGTTGTTGCCAATACCGTAGAGGTTGATGATATAAGGGTTTTCGTCGGAGTCGTCATTGGCGATAGAAAGTGTTGCAAGTCTCGAGCCATTGCCACCTGGGTTAAAATTAAGGGTAATTGTTTGACTACTTGTTGGACCAACGACTACGTTTGCAGCACAGGCGTAGTCTGCAGCATTTGCACCGCTGAAGGTTGCACCAGAAACTGTCAAGTTTTGTACACCATAGTTTTCAATAGTGATGGTTGTAGTTGCCGCAGTTCCGACAACATGGGTGCTTCCGGATAGGATGTCGTTGCCATTGATTTTAACATTGATTTCACGGGCAGGTGCCACATAAGTGAAAAAATCTTGGGTGCTACGCGGAATCAATTGGTAATTGGCGTTGAATTGACCGAGTAAACCGATGATGCTTATTGGGCCTGTAGGTATGGCTGAGCCATCGATATTGGTGCTGCCATTAATGCGCACATCGAAGGTGTTGGCTCCGTCAAAAATTTGTACGGTACTGTTACCAGTCGCAAAATTCCCTGTTTGTACAAAGTTCACGTTGTCAAAACGAATAAGCTGCCCTTCTAGAGCTTCACCTGCTGTTGGGATAGAAATAACCAGTGGTGCAGGCGGGTTTACAGCTTGGCCGTGATTGGTAAAGCTATTGGTAGGCGACAATTCCAAAAGGCCGTTGAATTCAAACAGTACACCTGTTGCGGTAATGGAATCACCTTTTTGAACGGTATTGAGGTTGCTACCATAACAGGCGATACCTGCAGTGCCGTCTTGCATGTATCGGATTGGGCCGAGTTCACTACCGTTTGTAACTACGCCACTTATCGTCACGGTTTGACCGATTCCTAAGTTGCGTACTTGCTCAATAGTTTGGGCAAAAGCTTGTTGGCCAAAAGCCAGCACGATGAATTGTAAAAAGAGCTTTTTCATAGTTTAAAATTGTATGCCTAAGTTGATATTAAAGCGCAAGCCTTGGCCAAACATGACGGTTGCCGAACGCGCATCGAATTGATCGTAGATACCATTGGCATTGTTGGTGGCATCTGAGATAAATGAGGTATTGAGTAGGTTAGTAATCGCAAATCCAGCACTAAATTGCTTATAACGATAGCCGCCGAAAAGATTGACGAGGGAATAAGCAGGGATTTTCCATGAATCGCGGCCACCGTTGATGCCTTGAAGTGAGAACGGATCAAAGTTGGCGTAATAGCGGTCGAAGTATTGGCCCTGAATTTTAATGTAGCTGTTCTTGAAGGGTTCGTAGCGAAGGGCTGCAGCCAAGGCTGTTTGAGCAGCATCACCAACGTGAACGCCTTTTGCATCGAAGGTGAATTCTAAAGAATCGTATTGCGGAATAAAGACGGTTTTGCTCGAATTCCAAATCCAGTTGCCAATAGAGAACATGAATTCAAAAGATAACTTTGAATTGATTTCCCATGCGACGTCGATCTCTTGTCCCATGTGAATGGCATCCATACCATTGATGTTCACGCGAATGAACTCAGTTGGGTCATTGGGGTCAGGGACAGCAACGCCATATGGAAAAGGTTTGTTCTTCCAATTCGTGAAGTAGGCGTTGTAATTGACGCCAAAATGTTTATTGCTGTAATGATAACCACCTTCGGCTGCGTATATGATTTCGTTTACGATTTCGCCAAAAAATGAATTGGTGTTGTTGTCAATAACATTAGAAAACTGTGGGGTGCGGTTCAGGTAACCCAAATTGCAGTAAACATCTTGGAATTTACCTATTTTGTAACTCAAGCCCCCTTTGATGGTAATGCCAGGGATGTACTTCCAGGGTGTTTGATAGTAGGTAAGTCCGGCTGAACCCGCATGGTAAGTTTGGCCGTTGTATTGGATGGTGTCCAAGGCACCAATTCTGAGAATGGTGTCGCCGAGGTCCAATACTTTTCGTTGGAAATAATCGATGCCTTTGTAACCATTAAGAATACTCGACATATTGACGAACCAATTGATGCGTTCACCACTGTGCTCCACTTGTCCGAATAGGCCAGCGTATGTTACCACACCATCGCGGTCTGCATTGAATGTGTTTTTAGCAATTTTGTCGCCAACGCGTTGCATGGGGTCGGCATCATTAAAATCGGCGGTGCTCACGAAATAATCTGCCCCGAGTAGGTTGGTAATTACTTGGTAATGTCTTCCCTCGTAGTAGCGAAAATCGAGTCCACCAGAAAAATTGGTTTTTTTCGAATATTGGTAATTGAATTGACCTAAATAACCGACCCAAAAATGGTTGTTCATACTGGCAAGCAGAATTTGGCTTGCTTTGATTTCTGTTGCTGAATAAAGCGGGTCAATGTTTGGCGTGCCGAAAAGTGAATTTACGGTATTTTCGGTAATCATTTGATCCCAATCGATGTTGGCGTTGCTATCTCTAAGCACAGCAGAAGAATTAAAAATACTTGTTCCGCCGCCACGGCCTATGGAGAGATACGCTAAATTGGAAATGTCAAGTTTGTCATTGACCGACCAAAAGTCTTTGAGCGTAATCTGAGGTTTGTTGTAAAAATTGCGGCGTTCGTTGAGCATTTCTTGCTGACCAGCATCGTTTGTGACATAGCCCCAATGCTGATTATAGCGGATGCCCATGTCGCTTAAAGGCATGGTAGAATCATAGGGAATTCCTAATTGTTGCGATCGAGCAGCATCCCAATATTGGATGCCTTGGTTGAATGATCTCTGACCATGCTGTTGCGGGGCTGCGAATGCGGAGAGCGTGATCAGGTGTTTTTCAAGGCGCTTGGATATTTTGGTGTATCCAAAAAAACCTTGCGTTGGTGTGCCGTCAACCCAACCTTGTCCTTGTTTGTACGAGGCAGAAAAGGTCAGACCCCAACCAGACTTCGTCATACCTGTGTTGTAAGACAGTGAACTGCGCAAGAAATTACCGGTTGCGTATTCTTGTTTGAAACTACCGCCTTTTTTAGTGCCTACACCTTGGGTAATGATATTAATGGTACCACCAATGGAGGGCATGGCAATTTTGGTTGCGCCAAGACCCCGTTGCACTTGCATTTGGGAGGTAATTGCGTCGAGTCCGAACCAATTTGACCAGTAGACAGCGCCATTCTCCATGTCATTTACAGGAACGCCGTCAATCATGACGCCTACATTGCGTTGGTCAAAACCGCGTACATTGATACGTGCATCGCCGTCGCCACCTCCTTGATTGGTTGCGTAAACGCCTGCGGTACCGTTCAATAGCATCGGGAGATCGCGCGAGGCGAGTTCTTCGGTTATTTTTTTGGTGTCAATTTTAGTGACCGCAACCGGAACGTTTTGTCCTTTAACTAGGTTGCCTATGACGCGAATTTCTCTAACTTCTTGCGTCGGTCGGATCGTAAAGTTCTGGGTAATATTTGCTTGATTCAGGATGACGTTATGACTAACGGTATCGGTGAGTGGTAATGAAAATACGATTTTGTATTGACCATAAGGTACTGCTTCAAACCGGTACATACCAGCATCGTCAGTGGCTTTTAGCGCGATAACTTGAGTGGCGTTACTTAGTGTGATTTTAGCGCCGGCAACTGGGACCTCGCCAGGGGTCATGAGTGCAACACCAGATATCGTACCTTTCTGCTGGCTAAAGGCCAACGAGGGCAACGCTACAAGGAGTAACGCAAGACAACAAGAACGCAACATTTAGCGGATAATTACTTTGTGTAAAGTCTGCTCACCAGCGTTATTGGTAAGGCGAAGGAAGTACACACCTTGTAAATTATTGAGGTCAAGTTCAACGAGCGTTTGTGTTGCGGAGACCTGTAACTCTTTAACTTGTTGACCAAGTGCAGAGATCACTTGAATCTTGCGAACGTCATTTTGTGTTTTGATATACACAAGACCATTGCTCGGATTTGGATACAGACTTGGTTGTAGTTTTTGTGCTTCGTTGACGCTAATATTGTTGCAATTGCATTCATGGCTTCCTAGAGAAGACCAGTTGCCGTCTAGGATGGGATTGCCGCTGGTACCATAAAGCGTATCGCCATTGGCGTCGAGGCGCACAATAACAGGTGGAATGCTATCCCATTCGAGGAGTGGATCGAAGAAAGACGGATTGCTTGTTTGCCCTTTTAAAATACCAGGTTTGCGGATAAGGCTGTGGTCTTTGGTAAGCAAAACACCCAAGCCTGTGCTGTACGGAAATTGTGAAGACCATGCGCCGTCGTTACCAGAGCTAGTGCCGGTTTCGTTTGCGGGGTTTTCGCCGATTTTTCCAAATACGTCAACAATGGCAAAACCCGTAACGTTGGTGGCGTTGATGACGGCAGTTGGGCTGGATGGAAGCGTACCTTTACCGAGTAGAATGGCGTCATTGCCATTCCAATACCAAGCATTGGAAACGTTGTAGTCAGCGCAATAGAAACCGTCGGCTCTTGCTTGAAGCGAATCCCAAACTGGTGCCTCTTGGCCGGTTCCGTTTGGATCGAGTTTTTGAATGACACCAACATAAACACCTTTTGCAGGAACAATTCCATTGAGTTGAACTGAATTGGCGACGGTTGCAGATGTAGCTCCATTAGAGTATCTGCTTACGAAATAGCCAGACAAATCAATAGGGTTGTCGGTGGGGTTATAAATTTCTAAAGCCTTGTTGTTTGACCAACCTTCCACATATTCCGAAATGAAAAGTTCGTTACAAGTGTTCTGAGCAAAAGAGATTGCCGCTGTAAAAATTGAAAAAAAGAGTAGTGTTTGCTTCATGATGTTAGATTTAAATAACTGACAATCAG
>JBJTNX010000179.1:0-16498 GCA_046074325.1 Sphingomonadales bacterium | reverse complement strand
AAATTGTGTAAGGCGTTACAAGAAGCAGCACCAGAATCAGTCCAAAAGCTAAAAAGCACATGCCCACAGTAAGAGACGATATGCCAACGGTGCTTATTGCAGGCGGATCTGGTCTAATTGGTGGCCACCTCACGCGTCATTTCAAAGACCGCGGGTTTCGCGTTTATAAGCTCACTAGAAAACCACGCAAGCATGGTCATATTTTTTGGAATCCGCAGGCACAAGAAATGAGCACTAGTAAATTGCATAAAATTGATGTGCTCATCAATCTCGCCGGTGAAAACATCGGCGCGAGCCGTTGGACGGCTAAGCGCAAAGCAGATATCCTTGCGTCTCGTGTCGAAAGCACCCAATTTTTGGCTTCCATGATTCCTCAAATGCCAAACCTCAAATATTACATAGGTGCATCAGGAATCAATTGCTATGAGAATATCCCGGGTAAAGTTTTTACCGAAACGGAGCCATTCGGCACAGATTATTTGGCATTGGTTGTTAAAGAATGGGAGGCTGCTCACCAACTTATACTCAAGCAAGTAAAAGGCTCGATTCTCCGCATTTCTATGGTGCTCTCGCGTCATGGCGGTTCTTTGCACCTCATGAAGCAGCCTGTTTATTTTGGCCTTGGTGCAGCAGTTGGCTCCGGACAACAATCTAGCCCCTGGATACACATCGATGATCTATGCAAACTGATGCTTTTTGCATTTGATAAACAATTAGAAGGGACATTCAACGCACTTGGTAACAACGACACCAATCTCGAAATGACCAAACGCTTGGCCAAATGGCTTAAGCGCCCTTTATTTTTACCAAATGTGCCCGCATTTATCCTCAAACTCTTGCTCGGAGAACGCGCCATATTGGTGTTAACGGATTTGCGTGCGAGCAATTTAAAAATCAAAGAAGCGGGCTTTACATTTAAATACACCAGCCTAGACAGCGTCTTTAAGTCCTTCTTTAAGAAAGCTTAACCTTCACTTAAAATTAGCCACTTACTTTCACCGCAATTGATTTTTCAAAAAGAAAAATCTGTACATTCAAACAAAAAAGCGGATGAGAAAAAAGGAAAAAATCTTTGTGCTCGATACTTCGGTTTTATTACACGACTTCGATGCCATTACCAACTTCGACGAACATTTTGTTGCTATTCCAATAACCGTCTTAGAAGAGCTAGATAAGTTCAAAATAGGCAACGACACCAAGAATTTTTCGGCACGAGAAGTCATTCGCTTCATTGATAAATTATCTGGGAGTGGCTCTCTACAAGAATGGATTCCGCTCGGCAAGGGGCTAGGTAAGTTTAAGGTAGCTATGGACGAGCAGCCATCAGGCCTGAATGCCGAAAAAGTCTATGCCATGGGCAAAAATGACCACAAAATCATCAATGCGGCATTGCATCTCATGGAGTTAGAACCCAAGCGCGTTGTCATCTTGGTTACAAAAGATATTAACTTACGCATCAAGGCAAAGGCGCTAGGTGTAACAGCAGAAGATTACCAGACGGGAAAAGTCGACTCCTCTGAAATTCAAACGGTTGGCAAATACGGTGTAGATGGCATTGATTCTGAGGTAATACGCGAAATTTTTACACGAGGTAGCATAGAAGAAAATGGCTTACTTGGCGAGAAAAAAGTGACCAATGGCTATTACATTCTCAAAAACGGCAAAACTTCTTCGTTGGCTTTTTATAACCACAATACGGATCAGTTAGAGCGCATAGAAAAAGAGTTTGTTTATGGTATCAAGCCCAAAAATGCCGAACAAGCATTTGCTTTTCATGCCTTATTGAATCCAGATGTCAAGCTTGTAGCCATGCAGGGGGTTGCAGGTACAGGTAAAACACTGCTTGCTTTGGCTTCTGCCCTCGAGCAAAACAAAAAATTCAATCAGGTTATTTTGGCCAGGCCCTTAGTGCCACTGTCAAACAAAGAAATCGGCTTTTTACCCGGTGATGCCGACGATAAAATTGGGCCCTACATGGAACCACTGTGGGACAACCTCAAGTTTATCAAGTCGCAGTTTGGTGAAAATGAAAAGAAATACAAAGCTATTTTGGAAATGGAGCAGACCAAGCGCATTGTCATCACGCCACTTGCTTTCATTAGGGGCCGAAGCTTGAGTAACATCATGTTTATCATCGATGAAGCTCAAAACTTAACACCCCATGAAGTCAAAACAATCATTACCAGGGCGGGGGAGAATACTAAAATTGTCTTTACTGGCGACGTTCACCAAATTGATACGCCGTATCTTGATGAAAATAGTAATGGATTAGCCTACCTGATTGACCGTTTGCAAGGGCAGCCGCTTTTTGCACACGTACGCTTAGAAAAAGGGGAGCGTTCGGAATTGGCGAATTTAGCCAACGATTTATTGTAATTCGCTTTTGCCAATGCGCAATAGCTCTCCGCAATAAAGGGACTTTTCGGTTTGGCTTTCTAAATACAAGCCACTTTGCTCATGAGGCCTACCCTCGAAGTACATTTCTGCTAGCTCTGCTAATAAGGAGGCTTCTATGGATGGAGAGTAAGTGTTGAGTGTAAGTTGCCCGTGAGGGTTTAGAATTTGCGCACAAGCGGCAAAAAGTTGGTCAATTTTGTCTTCGAGTTTCCATTTTTCGCCTTTGGTTCCATTACCCCAAGCCGGCGGATCCATAATGATATAGTCGTAAAAATGACCTCTTCGGGCTTCTCTTTCTGCAAATTTGAGTGCGTCTTCTAAAACCCAATGGATATTCAGTAAACGACTTGCATCCATATTTTGTCGTGCCCAATTCAGGACAGATTTAGAAGAGTCAATATGGAAAGTATCGGCCCCTTTTAGGCGCGCCATACAACTTGCGGCACCCGTGTAAGCAAATAAATTCAAGAATTTATCGTCTGGGTTTAGGTTGGCATCGATATGCGTCCAATTAATAGCTTGTTCTGGAAAGAGACCGACATGTTTAAAGGTCGAGGTGCCAAGTATAAACTTGAGTCGACCGAAAGTAACTTGCCACTCGGTGGGGGCATCTGTTTTGAGGGCCTTCCATCGACCGTTTTTACCCGGAGTTTCGACAAATTCCCAATGGGCTAATGTGCGCCATTCGGAAAAGGGCTTGCCACTATGAAAATAAGCTTGGATATCAGGCCTTATGGTAATGATTTTTCCCCAGCGCTCGAGTTTTTTGCCGCCTCCTGCATCGAGTAATTGGTAGTCGGGCCAAGAAGGGGCAATGGTTCGGGGTGCAGACATTTAACGCATTTTTGGTGTTTTCTTGCGCCCGCCCATCATTTGGGCCATGCGCATTTGGTTTTTGGATGGGGCCATTTGTAGTTGCTGTTGCAGCATCTTTATTTGATCCTTAAGCATGCCGTTTTTGTCGTGCTTTTTAGCATCGGCTAAAAGGTTCAGCGCTTCTTGGCGTCGACCAGTTTGTGCGCAAATGCCAGCTAAGTGCATTCTGGCTACTGCGTTGTCTTCGTTGGTGCGCAGGCCAAGTGCCAATGCTTTGCGCAATAGTTGTTCGGAGGCATTGAAGCCCAACTCTTGAGCGCCCAATACGGCCTTCAAGTAAAGCACATAGGCATGTTGCTTTTTGGGAAGTAAATGCGGATGGCTGATCTTATTAATATAGGCTTTCGCTTTATCTTGATTGCCAACGCGCATTTGGTTGAGGGCAAGAATCATATTTTCATTTCTAAAGAAAGAAAGAATGATTAATGCAGTGATGAAAATAAAGAAAATACCCCAGCCCCAATGTCCAGAAACAAACAAATAGACATTAAATGAGGTGGCAACGAGTGCAAGGGCGATGCGAATGATAAATGCGGTCATAGATTAGGATTCAATAGTGGCTATACATTTGAGTTCAATGGCAATAGGCGTAGGCAACGAAGAGATCTCAACGGTAGTTCTACATGGTAAATTATCTTTGAAGTATTCGGCGTACAACTTATTGTAGGTGTGGAAATCACGTTTCATATTGACCAAGAAAACAGTCACATCGACGAGCTGCTCCCAAGATGAGCCCGAGGCTTCTAAGATATTCCTGACATTGTCAAATACGCTTCTGCATTGGGCTTCAAAGTCGAATTCAATGAAGTTACCGTTGTGGTCAAGCTTTAGGCCCGGAACCGAAGAATCGTTGGCATCTGAACCAGCAACACGCGGCCCAACCCCAGATAAAAATAACAAGTTTCCTACGCGGCGCGCGTGTGGATACAGACCTACTGGCTTTGGCGCTTTGTCTGTAGAGATACGTTCATTTGCGGACATTTCACGGAATTTAGGCAAATATAGGGAAAAGACACGCGATTAAAGCCTAACTCAGGTGTAAACCCTAAGGAAAAGAACAGATTATTCACTAATTTCGCTGTGCATGAATCGTTTGACGCCCATAGAAATTTCCATTGTTATCCCTACTTACAACGAAGAGGGGAATGTGCAGGTTTTAGCAACGCAGTTGCAGGACGTCCTGGCCTCTCAAGGCATTGTCTCCTATGAAATTATTTTTATAGATGATGGTAGTACTGATCAAACACTCTCGAACATTCAAGCACTGCAAACCACCCAAAACCAGATTCATTACATTCAATTCAGCCGTAATTTTGGTCATCAGCATGCCCTCAAAGCTGGCCTTGACCACGCCAGAGGCAGTGCTGTAATAAGTTTAGATGCAGACCTTCAGCACCCACCAGTGCTTGTTGCAACCATGATCCAACTTTGGAAAGAAGGCGCACAAGTTGTTTACACGCGTCGCCAAGACAAACAGCATGTTGGTTTTTTCAAGAAGCTAAGCGCAAAGGCATTTTATTGGCTTGCCAATCGGCTTTCAGAGGTCCCTATAGAAGAAGGCACCGCCGATTTCCGCCTATTAGACCGCAAAGTGGTCGATACCATCAAAAATTTTAAAGAATCCCATTTGTTTTTACGTGGGCTTATTCCTACACTTGGCTTCAAACAAGTTGCTTTAGATTATCAACCAGCTGCGCGTTTCAGCGGCAACACCAAATATTCTTTAGCCAAAATGTTTCATTTTGCCATCAACGGAATTACTTCCTCGAGTGCAAAACCGCTGTATTTTTCCATTTACCTAGGCCTCTTTTTTGCTTTGCTTGCGTTTTTATATGGATGCTACGCTATCTATATCGCTGTCTTTACCGATGCCGCCATTACAGGCTGGACTTCCTTGATCGCGTCTGTTTTATTTATTGGCGGCATTCAAATGATACTCATCGGTATTGTAGGCATCTATTTAGGCAAGCTTTTTGTGCAGAGCAAACAAAGGCCAACCTATATTATTCAAGCACTTACTTTACCATCAGAACTCTCCAATGAAGCTTAAGCATTTTACTTTTTTTGTCGCGTTGTTTATTGCTTCATGGGTTGGCGCTCAGATCCCCATGGGCACTTGGAAATTCCACGTAGCTAGCGCCAAAGCCATCGATATCACCACCGACGGCGAGCGTATTTTTACAGCCCTCGAAAACGGGCTTTACATTTACAATCCGTATACCGAAGAAGGCGTACTCAAAACAGCGCTCAACGGCTTATCCGATATTCAAATTTCTTGTTTGTACTACGATACGCAAGATGCAGCACTTTACATTGGTTACCAAAATGGCAACATTGACAAATGGAAATCTGGTACAATAACCAATATTCCGGCAATCAAGTTGGCTCAGGTCAATGCCTCCAAGCGCATCAATCAATTTGTCCGCAATGGCGCTTACGTCTATGCTGCCAATGATTTTTCAATCGTATTGATCGACGCTGCCAAAGAAGAAATCAAAGACACCTATTATCCGACCAACGGCATCTCACCAATTGTTGGCGTCGCATTTACGCAAGACTCCATTTTTGCCTTGTCGCCTTCCGGAATGGTCAAAGGCTTGCGCAGTAATCCGGCTTTGCCTGATTTTTCTCAATGGGACCGCGATCTTCGTTTTCCTTTTCAGACAGAAAATTTGTACGAAGAACTTGCACAATTCAATGGTCAAATATGGGTTTTGCGGGCCAACGAAGCCTACGGCCAAGATTCCGTGTTTCGACTTTTCAATAATTCATTGATCAACATTATCAACGAACCGTTTAGTTACCAAATCAATAGCATTCAGCTTACCACTAATGAATTGTGTGTATCAACAGATGGTGGTTTTTTGATTTACAATCAGCAAGGTCAGCAAATTACTTCTTATTCAGCTAGCTTACTAGACCGCTGGATCAACCCTTCTCGGGTTTGTAAGTTGGGCGCCTCATATTGGAGTGCCGATCAAGCATGGGGCTTGCAAGAACACATCAATCCATTTACTTGCAAACGATATCCCATAGAGGGCTTAGCCAATCCATACGTTTATGCGATGGATTGCCAAGAAGGCGTATTGGCGGTTGCCTCTGGTCGCTTAGAGGCAGAAATTGCGCCTGCTTTCACAAGAAACGGCATTCATATTTTAGAAGAAAATCAATGGCGTTTTGTCGATATGTACAAAATGTCAGCCATAGACATCCAGAACGCTTGGGATTTCATAGCCACTGCCGTCAATCCTAAAAATCCAAAACAAATTGCAGGAGCAACCTATTCAGGATTTCCATTGGTTGTCATGAATGAAACTGACACCCTAGCCTACAATAAAAGCAATTCACCACTAGAACAAACCAGTATTGGTAATACTTGGCATTTAGTATCTGCGCTCAAATATGATGACAAAGAACACCTATGGTGTCTCAACGCCTACGCGTCACGACCACTAAAGTGTCTTAAGCCAGATGGCACATGGCAACAATATATGCCAGGCAATACATTGCTTTTGAATAAATTGACCACTAAAATGGAAATCGACTTTCAGGGCAATATTTGGATGGGTACTTATGCGAATGGATTGGTAGGTTACCAACACCAAGGCACCATAGACGATGCCTCAGATGACCGAAGCGTACAGCTCACCTCAGGAGAACTCCTTGGCAACTTACCTTCAAATAAAATCACTGCTTTAGCCGCAGATTTCGATGGCGAGCTCTGGATTGGTACAGACGCCGGCTTTGTTGTACTCTATAATGCCAATGCTGCCTTTGAGGCCAGCCCTGGTAATTACGATGCCCAACGCATTAAAATTCCTTTTGAAGGGAACTTTGAAGAGGTACTTGGCGACGCAAGCATTACCGATATCGAGGTCGACGGCGGGAACCGCAAATGGATGTCAACCGCAAATGCCGGGTTGGTCCTGCTTTCACCTGACGGCACAGAAATCATTGCCCAATACAACACAGATAACTCGCCTTTGATTTCCAACACCATATACGATATCGAACTCAATCATTTAACAGGGGAGCTCTACATCGTCACCGACAAAGGGCTGGTATCATTCCGTATAGATGCAACCTACGAAGATCCTACTTATGAGTCATTAAATGTATTTCCAAATCCAGTAACACCAGATTTCAATGGTCCAATTACGGTTCAAGGTTTGCGCTATGACTCAGATGTCAAGGTAACCGATGCCGCTGGCAACCTGATTTACAAGACACAATCCAATGGTGGCACTGCTACCTGGCATGGGCTCAACCTTAACGGTGAAAAAGTGCCAACTGGGGTATATTTTTTCTGGACAGCAAACAATTATCAAGGTGGTGAGCGTAAGGTCGCTAAGGTTTTAATTGTTCGTTGATATGATCGCTTTTGATTTTTTAACGCCATTACTCGAGTTCGTTGCATCCATTCTTGGCTTTGTTTATGTCTTCTTGATTGCAACGCAACGTTCAAGTGGCTGGATTTTTGGCATCGTGAGTGCGTTCTTTTTTGCCGTGTTTTTTTATCGCATGCAAACTTGGGGGCTCTTTAGCCAACAAATTGCCTACATTATTCTTGGATTTTATGGCCTTTTCACTTGGTCAGCTAAAAAAGAAGACTTGCCCATACGCTCATCGGGCAAATCCATTTGGTTATGGATTTTAGGGTCTATACTATTGGGCTTCATCTTCTTTATTTCATTCACAAGCCTTCCCAATTGGCGTTCTTTTTTAGACGCCCAATTTTTTGTTTTTTCATTGATAGCTACCTTGCTTACCACGCGTAAAATTTTAGAAAACTGGCATATCTGGATAGTTGTCAATGTAGTCGGCACAATTTGGTTTGCTTATGAGCACTGGTGGTACACCGCTGCCTTATATTTGGCTTATCTGGTTTTGGCTATAAACGGTTTGCGTAAATGGAAAAAAGTACTCTCCGCATAGCTTTTACTGGCCCTGAATCCAGCGGAAAAACGACCATGGCCACTTGGTGTGCGCAGGAGTTTTCTTTAATCTATATTGATGAATTTGCAAGAATCTATTTAGCGCAGCAATCAAGTTATGTGCAAAAAGATTTGGATGTTATGGCCCACAAACAGGTAGCGCTTTGGCCCAAAATTGGTTTTGTAGCTGATACCGAAATGCATGTCTTTCAAATTTGGTCTTTAGAGAAATACGCTGAGGTCAGTCAAACCATTCAAAACCTGCTTATCGAGCAAGAATTTGATCATTATTTTTTGTGCGCACCAGATATTCCATGGGAAGCAGATCCGCTCAGAGAGAACCCGCATGACCGCGAGCGCTTATTTGCGCTATATATAGATGCACTTGAGCAATTGAAGCGCCCTTATACCATTTTGAGAGGCACGTTGGAAAATCGCAAAGAACTGATTAAAATCAAGGTTTACAGTCTTTCGAATGCCTAACTTTGCTGCATGAAACGCTTGTTGTTTATTGGACTTTTGCTGTTGGTGGTTTTACCGATTGGGTATTACTATTTAAATCCCTCTCGTCATGAACAGCCTTTACCTGTTATCAATCCTGTCGATGTACAGGAGGAAATGGTAGACCCTGAAATGCTGCGCATTGGCAAAGGACATCGTGTGGGCGCATTTCGCTTTGAGAATCAAAATGGTCAGTGGATAAGCCAAAAAGACATGTTGGGTAAAGTAAGTGTTGTTGAGTATTTTTTCACGACTTGCAAGAGCATTTGTCCTATCATGAATACCCAAATGCAACGCGTGCAGCGCAAATTTGCCAACGAGCCACAAGTTGGTATTTACAGTTTTACGGTAGACCCCGAAACCGATTCGGTGGCCCAGATGAAACGCTACGCAACGGCGCATCAGGCGAAAGCTGGTCAATGGCATTTTTTAACGGGCGCCAAATCAGATTTGTATCGCTTGGCCCGGCGTTCTTTTTTTGTACTCAAACCTGCTGAGGCACAAAATCTTGGCGATGCAGGCAGCGATTTTATTCATACCAATAATTTTGTCCTCGTAGACAAGCAGTTGCGCATCAGAGGATATTACGACGGCACAAATCCAAAAGAGGTAGACCGTTTGCTCATCCACATGCAGCAGCTACTCGACGAGCCACAATAAACCAATCGTTTTTACGTATCTTTGTAGTCAAATGAGAACTCCAAAGAAAACGGGTACCAAGCCCAAAGCAAACGGTATCAAGCCCAAAACTGCAGCTGCCAAAGATGCACCAAAGGTGAACGCCCGTGATAAACGTAAATACATCGACTATAAAATCAAAGTCAAAAAAGGCGATCCACTTCCAAGTTTTCGTGAAGACGCCATTCGGCTTAATAAATTTTTATCAAATGCCGGAATTTGCTCTCGCAGAGAGGCTGACGTTCTGATAGATACCGGCGTGGTTTCAATAAATGGTGTAATTGTGACCAAAATGGGCTACAAGGTGAAGCCCGGTGATGTCGTTCAATACGATGGTCAAACCATTACTACAGGCACCAAACGCTATGTCCTGCTCAATAAACCAAAAGGCTACATTACTACGCTCGACGATCCGCGAGGCCGTAAAACAGTCATGACACTCGTAAGCAAAGCGTGTCGTGAACAAATTTTTCCGGTCGGCCGCATGGAACGCGACACAACCGGCCTGATGTTATTCACCAATGATGGCGACATGATGAAAAAACTGCTTCACCCGCGCTATCATGCCCGCAAAATTTATCACGTTGAAACCAATAAATCTGTTTCAAGAGAAGACCTTGAAAAAATGACACGAGGTGTCGATCTCGAAGACGGTCGATTTAGAGCTGAAGAAGCAAGTTTTGTCGATGGTGGCAGCAGTAACGAAATTGGCATTGAAATCAAATCAGGCAAAAACCAAGTGGTACGTAGGTTACTTGAGGCGTTAGGCTATGAAGTTATTAAGCTTGACCGTGTCATGTATGCGGGCCTCACCAAAAAAGATTTGCCCCGAGGCTATTACCGCCACCTTACAGAACAAGAAGTTGCGTTTTTAAAAATGTCAAAATGAAAAAGTGGGTTAAACGCTTGATTATCGTTGTAGCTGTTGTTACTATTGGCTTTGTTGTTAAAAGTCAACTAACGAGTAACACTTTTACTTATTCGAGCATTAACCCAAACGCTGCTTTTTTCTATCCGCTGGATACCGTTCCTAAAATTTATCTATACCGCGATGTGGCAAGTGGTTTGGAGGAAGAATTTCACCGCATTTATACAGTAGAAGATGCAGCTGGCCCTCACCTTATTGTAGAAATTTATGCCAGTGACGGGCGCTTGCAAGAGGCCATTAATTACAATATCGATTCTTTAGTAGTTCAAGACCACATGGTTGTCAATCGCTTGCAGCAAAAAGAAAAAGCGCTGCTCTATAAAAATCAATTGTTTCCTTTTGATCTTCAAAAAGAAACATGGTTTGCTACAAAGTTTAGCGGCGTTACGGATAGTACGGTTATTTTGAATGAAGTATTTAGAAAATTGAAGAAAAGAGGCGTTGCTTCATTTCTGAACAAGCAGCAAGCAAATGCATTGTTTTTCTCGGATAAAATTCGCCGCACTGCACTCAATCCATTTACGCGCACAGAGAAAGAAGGAGTAGGGGAGCAAACAAGTGTTTTTGCCGAAGGCTATGGTTTGGTCGCATGGTATAACCGTAACAAATCACTACATTTCCGTTTAGAACGCATTCTTTCGCAAAAAGAGTGGGTAAAAATTATTACCAGATGAAACACATATTGACCTTACTTTTAATGGGGTTTGTAGCTCAATCTTCTCTAGCTCAATACCTCAATCAAAAAAAATCAACCGGACCTGGCACCCTCTTTTTTTATTGGGGCTATAACCGCAGCGTTTATACACCAAGTAATATCCGTTTTATTGGACCAGGGTACGATTTTAAACTTAAAGGAGTTGAGGCCACAGACAGACCTTCTACCGACATCAATGAATACGTTAATTTCAACACATTTACTGTTCCCCAATTTGATGTAAGAGTCGGCTACAATTTCAAACGGAATTGGGCGGTTTCCTTAGGCTATGAACACATGAAGTATGTCATGAAACACGGCCCAACATATTACCTTAGCGGCACTATCAGTCCGGGCATCGATCAAGGCAATGGTTGGTCGGGCACCTACAGCGGTGACTCAGTTACTACCAACGAAAACACATTTCATTACGAAAATACAAATGGCTTGAACTACATCAATGTCCAACTCACTAATGTTTTTAAAGTATATCAGACCGAGAAAGGGCGTTTTGCGTTAACCACCATGATGGGCGTTGGTGCTGGCCCCATATTATCTTACAATGACTTCACTTTTGCCGGTGAAAAATCAATGGAAACAGTTTCGCTTTCTGGCGTAGGTGCTTCTGGGCACTTCGGATTACGCGCAGAGTTCTTCAAGCATGTTTTTGTTGCAGCAAATCTTCAAGGCGGATTTATTGGCCAATACCGAGTCAAGACACGCCCCAACGACTACGACTCACATGCCAAGCAAGCTTTTTTATATGGCCAAAGGGATATCGTAGTTGGTGCTCTTTTTTACTTGAAGCAAAAAGATAAATGCAATTCTTGTCCAAACTGGTAAAATGAAATTTCTCATCGTTGGTTTAGGCAATCCTGGTTCGGAGTACGCAGAAACCCGTCATAACATAGGCTTCAAGGTTTTGGACGAACTCGCCTCAGATTTAGGCACAAGCTTCTCCTTGGATAAAGCTGCTTTTCGAGCCGAGGCCAAATTCAAGGGCCGTCAATTGGTGCTCATCAAACCAATCACCTATATGAATCTTTCAGGAAAAGCAGTCAATTACTGGCTGCAGACTGAGAAAATTCCGATTTCAAATTTACTGGTAGTAACCGATGACATCGCTTTGCCCTTTGGTACGCTGCGCATGAAAGGAAAAGGCAGTGATGGCGGCCACAACGGCTTAAAAGATATTCAGGCGTTGCTCAAAACACAAGAATATGCGCGTTTGCGTTTTGGCGTAGGAGCAGATTTTAACAAAGGACGTCAGGCCGACTATGTGCTGGGCACATGGAAAAATGAAGAAGCACTTGCTTTACCCGAGCGCCAACTTACTGCGGTTGCGGCTATCAAAAGTTTCGTATTTGACGGCTTGGCCATGGCCATGACCAACTGGAACAACAAGTAGAAACGCTAGATTAAGATTTTGTTAAGTGCGGTTTTTTCTATACTTTTAGATAAACTACTACTTCATGAAACACAGTTATTTACTGCTATTTTTCCTGTGTCAGCTTAAAATATCCGCACAATATTGCACCAATGTTGGCCCCTCTAGCACGGTCGATTCCAATGTAGAAAGCGTGATGCTAAGCGGTGTTGTTGGCACCATTAACTATACTGGTTGCCCCGGAGTTGTTGGGCTTCAAGACCTCACTCAAAGCGTCAATGTTTCACTCAATGCCGGCGCCTCTTATACTATATCGGTCAAATTTGGAACATGTAACGGCAATTATGCAGGCGCAGGAGAAGCTTGGATAGATTTTGATCAAAACGGCAACTTTGACCCTTACGAAAGTTTAGGAACCTGGACAGGCACCCCTCCAGCGCCTATCCAAAACTGGACATTCACAGTACCGCCAAATGCCGTAAATGGTATAACTCGCTTGCGTGTCATGCACCGCGAGGGCGGCAGTATTCCGCTCAATCCTTGTTCTACCTTTCAATGGGGTTCCGTTACAGATTTTGGCATCACCCTTACTAATGGGCTCGACTGCAATGGTTATATCGGCGATGATCAAGGCGATGCAATTGCTGTCAGCACATTGCCTTATTCAGATACCAGATCGACGGCCATCTGCTATTCAAATCAGAACTATGTCTATCCATCTCCAGACATCTACTATTATTTTGAGCCTAATCCGCTAATGGAACAAGTGAATGTATCGGTTTGCGGTGCTAATTTTGATACCTTTTTAAGCGTTGTTGACATGAACGGAAATGTGATTGCGTACAACGATGACCATATTGAATGTGCACCCCAATCAGCACTTAGTTTTGATGCAACTGGCTTGGGCCCCGTACACATTATCGTTGAGGGTTGGGGTTCTTTGAGCGGTGATTACACCATACAAATCAACGCCAGTTATGTTGGCTTAGAAGATACCTCACCAAATGCATTTAAGGCTTATCCCAATCCGAGTAATGGGGCTTTGCATCTTACAAGCAATTCAGGGGTTTACCAGTTATTTAATACGAATGGACAATTGCTCAGACAACTGGATACTCAGGCTGCGTCTGCTTTTGATTTGAAAGACCTTGAAGTGGGGGTTTATCTCCTAAAGAACACACAAACAGGACAGGTCCAGAAATGGCAGAAAATATGAGAGTACTGATTCTTTTTTTCTACCTAATATGTGCCGCAGGACTTTTTGGTCAATTTTGGATCCAAAAGGCGAGCTTTGGCGGCGTGGGTAGGCACCGCGCTACCGGTTGTGCCAACTCTCACAGAGGTTTTATGGGTCTTGGGCATGTGAACGGCACAGGTCAAGACATCTCCTACAAAGACTGGTGGGAGTACGACCCATCTTCAGACACCTGGACACAACGCGCGGACTTCCCTGTAAGCACACACGGAGCAGTTGCATTTGTTGTAGATAACTGCCCAGTGGTTGGAGGCGGCTCTGCGCTCAGTACGCAATTTTATAAATTTGACCCCTCTTTAAATACCTGGACGCCTATTGCTAATTGTATACTGCCAAACCCCGGAGACAGCCAAGGCTTTGCAATTAATAATCGTGGTTTTGTATACCAAGGAAATCAACTTGCTAAATACAATCCGAACACCAACAGCTGGTCTATGTGTGCCACAGCACCCATGACTTTTGGTCAATGGACTTGTTCTTTTGTTGTAGAGGGAAGTGCATTCATCAAAGGAGGCCTACAACTTTGGGAATACAAGCCCCTGCACGACCAATGGTTGCAGCGTGCCAGTTTTCCGGGTCAATCTACTGGTGGCAGCTCCGGATTTGCCATTGAGCAGCATGGATATGTAACCTCGGGCTATGTTGGCAGCTTATCTGTAGTTACAGATCAAGTATGGTCTTTTCATCCCGCAACCAATACATGGCAACAAGAAATCGAATTTGACGGTGCAAAACGCCGCTTCCCGGTTGCATTTGCTATCCATGATCGTGGGTATATAGGTACCGGAACCAATGGCGTCAACTTCAACGATTTCTGGCAATTTAATCCAACAGACAATACGATAGGAATCGAGGAATCGAGCACTGCCTTAGTGGTTTATCCAAATCCAGCCAGCGACTTTATAACCGTTTTTGGGAATCCTACTTTAACCACAAAACAAGAAATTACAGTTTATGGCTTAGATGGCAAACTCCTTTTGAAAGAACCACGTCTTTTATTTAAACAAAACGTTGCTGTGTCTCATTTACAGTCGGGCACTTATTTGCTCCGAATAGAACAAGAAGGCCAAGTATTATATCAAGAAAAAATAGTCAAACGATGAGGTTCCTTTTTCTTCTGATTTCAATGCTGCCTTTTTTTGGGCTTGGTCAATACAACACCTGGACTAAACTTAATGACGTCGGAATGGGCAAGCGCGAGCGCGCCACAGGTTTTGCAATTGGCAGCATCGGTTATTTATGCGGTGGTTTAGACACCGCAGAGGTCATTCATAAAGACCTATGGTCCTATAATCCTCAGACAGATGCCTGGAGTCAAAAAGCAGATTTACCTGGTTCAGCCCGTCGCGATGCCGTTTCTTTTGTGATAGACAACTATGCTTTTGTAGGGTCCGGAATGGACAGCGTATCAGGCCCTACCGGTAATACGTTAAAAGATTTTTGGCGCTATAATCCGCAAACCAACACTTGGTCTGCAGTTGCTGATTTTCCGGGAGCTGGGGGCCAAGGTATTTATTTTGCAACTGGTTTTTCGGTAGCTGGTAAAGGTTATTTGTGTGGTGGAAAAACAGGGCCAAATTTATACAGCAGTCAGCTTTGGGAGTATAAGCCAAGCAACAATCAATGGATACAGCGTGCTAATTTTCCGGGCGGTGTGCGCTATCAAATGATTTCATTTGTGGTAGGTGCAAAGGCTTATGTCGGCATGGGTACGGACCAGAATATCTATAAAAAAGATGTCTATTGCTATGATCCCGGAGCCAATACTTGGCAAGCTATCGCGCCATTCCCGGCTTATGAACGGGCGGCGGCAAGCACGTTTACATTAGAGGAGCGCGGCTTTGTGTGTTTGGGTAATAATGGAGGCTTGTTATCAGATTTAATTGAGTACAATCCAAAAACGGATTCCTGGACGCTGAGGTCCGCGTATGGTGGTAGTGAACGCAAAGGAGCCATTGCTTTTGTAATTGACAACAAAGCCTATGTGGGTACAGGTAAAGGGGCGTCGGGAAAAAAAGACAGTTGGTACGTTTATGAGCCTTCAAATTATGCAGCTCTAGAAGAATTGGAAGCTCAAATTCAATTTTATCCGAATCCGGTTGCGTCTTTTCTGACTATAAGTGGATTAGACGCGCAAATAATGAACTTAACAATTTATAACCCAATGGGCAAATTGATTCAACAATACAATTTTCAAGCAAATAATGTAGAATCAATAGACTTAACTACTTTACCCCAAGGAGCGTATATTTTGTATTTGCAACGCAATGACGGTCAATTTATTACAAAAAAAATCACGAAGCTATGAGCAACAAGCAATTCATTTTAGCTTTGTTTTTGTGCGTTTTTTCCAAAGCGATTTCACAAGATTATTGGCTACAAAAAGACACCGTTAATGGTGCGCCAAAGTCGGCTGCAAGCGCTTTTGTAGTGGGTAATCGGGCTTATGTAGTTGCAGGCACCGACGACTTCGAATACAAGCGCAAGATGTATTCTTACCGTGCAGATCAAAATGATTGGGACGACGAACTTTCTCTTGGAGGCGTCGGAGGTGAAGGCCTTGGTCGTATTGGCGCCACCGCTTTTGCCTTAGAAAGTGCAGGCGAGACGAAAGGTTATGTTTGCCTTGGTCAGACCCAAACAATTGCTTATATGAATGATTTATGGGAATACAATCGCAGCACAGATGCCTGGACCCAAAAAGCAAATTTTTCAGGGGCGCCACGCCGAGAAGCTGTTAGCTTTGTTGTGAATAACATCGCTTATGTGGGTACAGGCAGTAGTGCCTCAGGCCTTAAAAATGACTTTTTTGCTTATGACCCAAGCACAAATAGCTGGGAACAAATCA
>JBJTNX010000178.1:0-8144 GCA_046074325.1 Sphingomonadales bacterium | reverse complement strand
CGGATCAAGAGCATGTCTTTGTACCACTTGACATAGGTTTCTTTAGAAAACTTTGATTTATCAGAACTTTTAACGGCTTTTGCGCACATATCTTGTTTTTTTATCGGTCACAAATATACAAATGATTCATAAACTATGTTCAAATTGTCAAAATTACACTAAGTGTATTTTTAGTCAATTTTACGTTTCAAATAGGGTGCTAATTGCGCCTTCGTCATGGTAAATTCTACAATGCCATTTGCCCAATTAGATACTTCATACGGATTGTAAGAAAAAGTGATACCCTTCTGTGTAATTTTAAAATTATCTGGAAGATAAAATTTCCCGCCGAAACTATATTCTGTTTGGTCAAAGGGTTTGGATTGTGGAATGCCGACAGTCTTTCGAAATGTGCTTTCGGCAGCTTTGAGCATAGCCGCATTTGTATGGAGAAAATCCTTTAAATGCAATTCCTTACCTGTGGTTTTATCGACGTAAAAGTAAGATTCGCCATACATGCCATGAGCTCCTCCGGTAGAAGAGGCGGCATAAGACTTCAGGCAAGCAAAGCCAGCGTGTTGGTCGTCAATGATAAAGGAGTCGAGCATACTCCAAACAGTGATGTCATCTTGGCGTGCCTCTTTTTTAAAAGCCTCGAGCGATTGATGGATTAGTTTTTGGCTAAGCGGAGCGCTGTATTCAGCCTGGTTTTCTGAGCGGTATAAACTTTTGCGTATGTTTAGATTGATGGCGTATTGCCAGTTTTCTAAAGGAAGGGCCTCATTGTAAAATTGATAAACCACACACGACCATTCTTTGTCCCATTTATCGATTACTTTCTTCTTAGATATCAAGATGCTATCCTTACCGCTAATGAGCAGCGCCGTATCTTTTGGTAAAGTTTGGTTTTCAAGATTTTCATGATCTTTTACTTGCTCTTTTTGAGCGGTTTTTTCTTTTTTGCTGGTGCTTGAATGCTGACAAGCAACGAACAGGTAAGATACAAGGAGAATGGTTGTGAAACTCTTAATTTTCATTGGCTTGTTTTTTTTAAGGCATTATAAATCAGGTAAATCCCGGCAATAACAAGCGGAATACTGAGTAGCTGACCGGTATTGAGCGGTAAAGTGTAGTCGCGGGCGGTTTGGCCTAACTTGAAAAATTCACAGATAATACGCGCACCAAAAATGAGGATTAAAAAGCTGCCGAATACAAAACCCGGTTGTTGCCATTTTTTGAGCTTCCAATACAAATAAAGTAAAATCCAAAACGAGATAAAATAACAGATGGCTTCGTAAAGCTGTGCCGGATGCCTTGGACTCGGGTCATAGTTGCCAATAGCGCTATTGTAGTAATACTGAAATTCGAAAGCCCAAGGAACGTCGGTCACATAGCCCACCATTTCGTGATTGACCAAATTACCCAATCGGATAAATGTACCGGCAATAGCGATAGGTGCTGCAATTCTGTCTAAGATCCAGATATAGGAGCGTCCGGATACTTTCTTGGTAAAAACAAATAGCGCGATGAGAATGGCAATGGCGGCACCATGACTCGCAAGGCCTCCTTCCCAAATTTTGATGATGTCGGCAGGGTGAGAAAAATAGCCCCTTTCGATGATTTGCCCATCGACGACTTTGTCCCAATAAGGCCCATAAAACAGAACGTGGCCGAGGCGGGCTCCAATGATAGTGGCCAGCACCATGTAAGTAACGAGTGTGTCTAGGATTTTGTCCTCGATTTGTTCGGCTCTGAACATTCTACGAATCACAAAATACCCCAAAACGATGCCGCTTACAAAAAGGAGTCCGTACAGATTTGGCGTGCGCCAGCCGTCAATGAGTTCAGAGTCGACTGCCCAATGGATAAAAAGTTTCATTGTTTTGAATTTTGAAGTGCTTGGTCAACAAGTGCTTGTGGTTTTTCTTTGTGTCCTTGAAAGGGCAGGGCAGCCGAGCGACCTTTTTTAAAGATCAGGTTGCTTTTGTTTTGTCCTTTGCGCAGTTCTTTTTGAACTTCTAGTGGCAAGTGAATTGTTTCTAGACAAGCCGCACTGCAACAGTTTTCCATGGCTGCTTTACAGGCTTCACATTGGATAAACAGCAAATGGCAAGCGTCATTGACACAATTGGTATGGGTATCGGCTGGGGCGCCACACTGATGGCAAACGGAAATGATATCCGGGGTGATGCGCTCACCTCTGCGCTCATCGAAGACGAAATTTTTACCAATAAACTTGTTTTCGAGACCTTTTTCTTTGCAGTCGTTGGCGTATTTGATGATACCGCCCTCAAGTTGGTGTACATTTTTAAAGCCGCGGTGCTTGAACCAAGCTGAGGCTTTTTCGCAACGGACACCACCGGTGCAATACATCACAATATTTTTGTCTTCGTTGCCTTTGAGAACGGTTTGTTCAATGAAGGGCAAAGATTCCCTGAAGGTGTCTACGTCGGGTAATACGGCCCCTTTAAAATGACCCACTTCCCATTCGTAATGGTTCCGAAAATCAATTAATAGCGTATTGGGGTCATCGGTGAGTTTGTTGAAAGCCTCGGCGTCTAAATGAACGCCTTTATTGGTGACATCAAATGTGGTGTCGTTGAGGCCGTCTGCTAAAATTTTAGAACGGACCTTAATTTTGAGTTTTAAAAACGGGAATTCCGCTTCGGCGTCGTCGACGGCAAAGTTGAGTCGAACACCATTCAGAAAATCTATTTGATAGAGTTCTTCACGAAAGCGCCCGAGATGAGCCGTTGGCACGGCAATTTGTGCGTTGATGCCCTCTTTGGCCACATAGGTTCTTCCAACAATATCCAATGCAGACCAAGTTAAGAAAAGCTGATCTCTAAAAGCTTGTGGATCCGAAATGTGTGCGTATTGGTAGAATGAAATCGTGATGTATTGATGGCCAATGGCTTGAAGCTGTTTTTCAAGTGAGGCCCTGTCTAGGGTATTCCAAAGTTGCATTTTTGACGACATCAGACCGCAACATTATGTTCGCGCAAGGCATCGTTGAGCGAGGTTTTTAAATCTGTTGAAGCTTTGCGTTGGCCAATGATCAAGGCACACGGGACCTGGTAGTCTCCGGCAGCAAAAGTTTTGGTGTAAGATCCAGGTATTACTACTGACCTTTCAGGCACATATCCATTCATTTCGATGGGTTCTGGACCTGTGACATCAATGATTTTTGTCGATTTTGTGAGCACCACATTTGCGCCTAGAACGGCTTGTTTTCCAACCCGTACACCCTCGACCACAATGCATCTTGAACCAATGAACGCACCGTCTTCGATAACAACAGGAGCAGCTTGCAAGGGTTCCAGAACGCCGCCTATTCCAACGCCACCGCTGAGGTGTACATCTTTACCAATCTGAGCGCAGCTGCCAACCGTAGCCCAGGTATCCACCATAGTGCCGCTGTCTACATAGGCGCCAATATTGATATAAGACGGCATCATGATCACACCAGGTGCTACATAAGCGCCGTAGCGCGCAATGGCGTGTGGCACGACGCGTACACCAAGTTCTTTGTAATTGCGCTTGAGCGCCATTTTGTCGTGGAATTCGAAAGGGCCAACCTCAATGGTTTCCATTTGGCGAATCGGAAAATAAAGCACGACCGCTTTTTTCACCCATTCGTTGACTTGCCAGGTGCCGTCGTCTAACGGTTCGGCAACCCTTAATAGGCCTTTGTCAAGGTCTTCGATGACGTGTTCGATTGCTTGAATGGTTTGTGGATCAGAAAGTAGAGCTCTGTTTTCCCAGGCGGCTTCAATGGCTTGTCTCATGCGCTTGTTTTGGTATACGTATTAATAAAATAAGGCCTAAAGTAAAGAAGACGACCAAAGCCAAAATGGAGGTGCGAATGTCGAGCAAACCTTCGATTAATCCGAAGGTAAGGGTTCCGATAGCCAAACCAATTTTTTCGGCGAGGTCGTAAAAACTAAAATAAGAGGTGAGGTCTTTGGTGTCGGGCAATAGTTTGGAATAAGTGGACCTAGACAATGATTGAATGCCACCCATGACCAAACCTACAACTGCAGCGGCAATGTAAAATTGCCACGGATACCAAACAAATTGATAGACATACAGACATAAAAATATCCAAATGACAATGGCCAAACCGAGCGCCTTGAAGTTGCTAGTTACTTTTGATAACTTCGACATAAGATAGGCACCTAGAATACCGATGAATTGAATAATCAGGATGGATAAGATGAGGTCGGTTTGTTTGATGCCAATCACCTCTTTGTTGGCAAAAGCAACTGCCATAACCATAATGGTTTGAACGGCCATATTGAACATAAAGTAAGAACCCAAATATCCTTTTAACGTTTTATTTGCACTGATTTGTTTCCATACACCGTAAACTTCTTTGTAGCCTTTACTGATGATATTTTTGGTATCGGTCTGAGCCGCCACTGTTTTTGGCAATCTAGAAAATGAAAAAGTAGCAAAGCTGATCCACCACAAGCTCACTAAAGGAAAAGCCCATTTGATGGAAATCACTTTTGTAAATACGGTTAAAATAAGCACAATAATTAATAGTGTCGAGCTACCGAGGTAGCCCATAGAGAAACCCCGTGCCGACACTTTATCGTGGTCTTTGGGTTCTGCAATATCTGGCAAATAGGCGTTGTAATAAACCAAACTACCCCAAAAGCCAATAGAACCAAAGAAAAGCGGTACGATACTCCAGCCAATGACAAAAGGTGTTTGATCGGCTTGTTGATCGGCCTGAAAAAAATAGAGTAGTGCACTTGAAAATGCACCGAGATAACAAAAAAACTGCATAAATAATTTGCGTTTTCCGCCGGCGTCGGCAATACCCGAGAGCAATGGCGAAACCATGGCTACCACCAAGTAAGAAAGGCAAATGACATAAGCATAGAATTCGGTGTTGTGAAATTCAAGGCCTAAAAAAGAAACGGTATCGTAAATCGTATGCCCCGCCTCGTTTTTAACGCTTGTTTGCGTTTCGTATAAAATCGGGAAAATTGCCGAACTGATAATGAGTGGATATACTGAGTTGGCCCAGTCATAGAAGACCCAGCCTGTTATGGTGCGTTTGTTCCCTTTTTCCAACATAATTCAAATTTAGGGAAATATCTTTAGTGTAGAATATCGAGCTGATATTTCAGCAAGAGCCCTTCGAGTTGAGCCGTCTGAAATTTTGCCTTCTCGATCTGGTTATTTTGAGGGTCGAGTTGAAGGTTTTTAGCTTCTAGAAAATTGACTTCTCGTAAATCGGTCTGGTCAAAAATAACATCGTATAAATTTGATCCCAAAAACGAAATGTTTTTGGCCTTTGCTTCGGTAAAATCGGCGCCTTCTAGGTCGCAATATTCAAAGCTGCAGTTTTGTATATTCAATTGGTAAAACGAAACGTGTTTCATTTGACAATTTACGAACACACAAGCAAAGCCAAAAGGGTTGGCATGCTCAAAATGCAAACCAAGCAACTTGCAGTTCGTGAATTGAACGCCCTGAAAACTTGCCTCTACCAAACTACAATTAGACAAGTTACATTCTTCGAAGGTGCAATCAATGAATTTGCAGTGCTTGACTTGAACCAGCGTAAAATCGATTCCGCCAAAGCGGCAAGCTTCGTAAGTAGATTTTTCTTGAAAATCTTCTAAAGAGCTAAGTTCGATATCGTAAAAATCTCGTCTCATTCGAGCCCTGCAAGGTAAGCTTTTAAGTAAGTAAATGGCGCATTGAGCTCGCCGTCTAAAGTTGTTTGCGTGCCTCGGAAAATGACCTGATCTGGGTCAGGACCCAACAGAACGGGGAATACATGCTTGAGGAGTTCCGATCCGAAATCGATGGAGGCATCGAGCGGTAGCTCACAGGGCAAGTTGTCGACGGCCATTACAGCGATTGCATCGGAAGAGAGGTAGTCTTCTTCGAGACCCGTTTGTGGGTTGTAACCGTAAATCGAGTTCCCGATTTTGCTTGGGCGTATGGTACAGGCAATCGGCCCATCGATATCGCAAGAGACATCGGCAACCACCATAAGACGGTTGTTCGGATCTTGTAACATGGCTTGGGTCAAAATAAACGGAGATTTTGAAGACCAAAAATGACAAGGAATGTACATCTGGCTCACTTGCGCGAAAGCAGCAAAATTGCTTTGGTACAATTCTGGGTTGCTATAGAATTCTTTTTTATCAAAACCAGCGTCTGTGCTTCTACAGAAATAGTCCTGTGTATCGAGGTGCGTAAAAACCGGTTCATTAAAATGTTGCTGATGGTAGTCCGTAGGGCTCACTTCTTTAAGCGGTAATAGCTGAACGATTTCACGGGCACCGTTTCCGACGCGTCCAAAACCAGTCAAAACAAGTTTGAAATCAGTGGGTAAAATGACTTTTTTCAATTCTTGCTCTACTTCTTTGCGGTTGGCACACAAATGAGCTGGTTTGAGTGTATAGGTTCCGGTCTTGAGTCCGTATGTTAGAAAAGCATTGTAGGCCCCGACAATGCCCGCATAACGGCCAAAACCAATAATGCGCTTGTGCTGCGCATCCTTGAGTACCTCGTAATCAATGAGTCTGATTTTCTTGGCGATAATTTCTTGTAAGAGGGCTCGGTTATAGGGCTGTTTTTTAAAGGTATGCGAAAAGAAGAGGTAGGTTTTACCGGCAATTAGTTGTTCTTTGGGAACTTCTTTTATACCGAGTAAGATAGCACAATGGCTCAGGTCTTCCTGAACATCTAGGCCCAGTGCACGGTAAGCATCGTCGTTAAAACAGCGAATAGGACTTGTTTGAATAGTGACTTTTACGTTTGGATACTGCTCCTCTAGGGCAAGACACTGTTCTGGGCTCATCGGGACGCGAAAGTCAGGTGGGGTTTTACCCTCGCGGATGATGCCGATGTTGATGATGGACATTTGAAAAATGAGCTGGTTTTATTGTAAGTAATGGTCGATGAACTCGCGCACGCAGGCATCGCCGCCTTTGCGTTGCAAAACAATATCAGAAATACTTTTGACGGACGGGGTAGCCGAAGCCGGGCAAACAGCCAAGCCTACGGCCTGCATGATTTCGATGTCGTTGCGGTCGTCGCCGATAAAAGCAACTTCTTGCAGACCAATACCGAGTTGTTCACACCATGTTTTAAGAACGCCAAGTTTGGGTTCTCGGCCGACATAAACATGTTCGATACCCAACAGAGCGGCACGGTCTTGAACCATATGTTGGGTAAAGCCCGAAGAAATGATGCCTAATTTTAATTTGTTGCTTTTGTTGAGATCTAATAAGGCCAAGCCGTCGTGGGTGTGGTAGCGCTTCATTTGGTCGCCATTTTCAGTAACGAACATGCCGCCATCGGTCAGAACGCCATCGACATCCAAAACGAGCATCTTGAGTTGCTTGATTTTTTTGTCGAGGCTTGCTTGCGCAAAAAGTGGCTTGAAAAGCAAGGCTTGTAAATCGATTTCGTATTCTTCGCAGATGGCTTCGAGGTCGTATACAGTAAGTTCATGGACGTTCTCGACATCCAAGTCGGCCAAGAAATCATCGAATTCGATGCCGTTTTTTTTACAAAGTCCTTTGAGGTTGAGTTCGAGTATCATGCTTATACAATTTGGTAGCCTACACTTTGCGCTACTTTTTGGAGGTCGGAATGCAGCGCGCGGAATTCGTCGTAATTGAGTTGCTGTGAGGCGTCAGATTTAGCAATTTTCGGATTCGGGTGTGCCTCGATGAGCAGGCCGTCAATGCCCATGGCGACGCAAGCGCGGGCCAACGAAGAGACGCCATAAGCATAGCCCATGGCATGCGATGGATCGAGTATAATTGGCAAGTTGCAGTGTTCTTGTAACCAAGCCACGCCGCACAAATCTAAAGTAAAGCGCGTACCGGTTTCAAATGTACGGATGCCGCGCTCACAGAGCACCACGTTCGGGTTGCCTCCGGAAAGGACAAATTCGGCCGCCTGAACAAATTCTTGTAAGGTGGTTCCGAAGCCCCGCTTGATGAGTACTGGTTTGTTGATTTTGGCACATGCCCGCAAAATACCTTGATCGTACATGGCTTTGGCGCCGATCTGAATGATGTCTGTGTGTTCGATGATTTCATCGATATGGGTGGCGTCGCGGGCTTCGGTAATTACATTTAGGCCGTAGTCTTGGCGCATTTTAGCCAAAAGTTGTAAGCCTTCAA
>JBJTNX010000177.1:0-3775 GCA_046074325.1 Sphingomonadales bacterium | reverse complement strand
CCAGAAGACATAGACGAAAAACTTTTTGAAGCAGGCGCCTTGCCTGCCTTCAGTTTGCGCGCCAAAACAGTTAAAGTTGATGAGGTGAGCAAGGCTTCGCCGGCATTGAAAGGAGGGATTAAATCCAAAGACCTAATTTGTGCAGTTAATGGCCAAACCATATCTTATTACGATGAGTTTCAGGCTATTTTATTTGCAAACAAAAATAAACTGGTATCGGTTAAAGTCGCTCAAAATGGCAATTCAAAAGACACATTAACTAAAGACGTGAGGGTAAAATCAAATGGTACAATAGGAATATTGACCACTGCTACTTTTGTAGACCAAAATGCCTTATCAGAAAAGAAATACGGCTTTACCAAAAGCATTTCTGTAGGAATGCAATATGGCATCAATACCCTTTCTGATTATATCAGCCAGTTTAAATTTGTTTTTACGAAAAAAGGCGCTACTCAAATCGGCGGATTTGCCTCAATTGGCAACATGTTTCCACCCCTTTGGGACTGGCACACGTTCTGGCTCACCACAGCCTTGCTTTCCATCATTTTGGCGTTTATGAATATTTTACCTATACCTGCGCTTGATGGCGGCCATGTCGTCTTCTTGTTGTACGAAATGATCACGGGGAAAGAAGCGCCCCAAAAAGTATTAGAAATCGCGCAGTATATTGGTATTTTCTTGTTACTCTCTTTAATGATTTATGCCAACGGCGCAGACCTTGTGCGTTGGTTGATAAAATAGTGAACTATGCAACGATATCAAAACTACATTCTGGGTCAATGGGTAGATGGACAAGGTGTTGAAACACCTTTGTACAATGCCATAACTGGCGTTCAAATCGGAGAGGCTTCTAGCGCAGGCATCGACTTTTCCGAAGTTTTAGAATATGGTCGTAAAAACGGCAGCTTGTTGCGTAAAATGACTTTTCAAGAACGAGGACGCATGCTAAAGGCGTTGGCTTTGTTTTTATTGGAGCGCAAAGAAAAGTACTATCAAATATCTGCACTAACGGGCGCCACAAAAATTGACTCCTGGATAGACATTGAAGGAGGAATAGGCAACTTGTTTGCCAATGCAAGTTTGCGCCGTCAGTTTCCAGATTTACCATATTACGTAGATGGTGTTGCAGCTCCGCTTTCCAAAAATGGCACCTTTATTGGCCACCACATCATGGTGCCTAAAGAGGGTGTTGCGGTCCATATCAATGCATTTAACTTCCCAATTTGGGGCATGCTCGAAAAAATCGCGGTCAATTTGATGGCTGGCGTTCCTGCAGTTGTTAAACCTTCTGAATACACCTGTTTTGTGACCGAAGTAATGGTCCGAGACATTATTGCCTCTCAAATTCTTCCGGAGGGTTCACTTCAGTTGATTTGCGGTTTAGGCCGAGGCATTTTAGACACCGTAGATTCTAGAGATACTGTTACTTTTACGGGCAGTGCAGCAACGGGTAAATTATTAAAAGGTCTTCCCCAAATAGCAGCGCAAAGCGTGAGTTTCAATTTAGAAGCAGACTCATTGAATGCCACTATACTCGGAAAGGCTGCCGTTCCAGGAACCGAAGAATTTGACCTTTTTATAAAAGAATGTGTCAAAGAAATGACCATCAAAGCAGGACAAAAATGTACAGCAGTTCGACGCATTATGGTTCCTGAAGACTTGCTTGACGAAGTCCAAAAGGCCTTGGTGTCTCGCTTGGCGGGGACCAAAATCGGCGATCCGTCAGTTGAGGGGGTCCGCATGGGGGCTTTGGCTACCAAATTACAGGTGGAAAGAGTGGCAGCAAATGTTGCTGAGTTAGCGAAAAGCCAGCAAATCATATTCGGAGACCTTACGAATTTTGAAGTGCATGGTGCGGATAAACAAAATGGCGCGTTTTTTCCACCGGTATTATTCCGCAATGAAAACCCATTTGTAGCAACGGCTTGTCATGACATAGAAGCTTTTGGCCCGGTAGCTACTATCATGCCTTATAAAGATATGTCAGAGGCTATTGAATTGGCAAAAATGGGAAAAGGGTCATTGGTTTCTTCGATTGTCACGCCAGACAACACAGAGGCTATAGAATATGTGGTGGGTGCTGCAAGTATGCACGGCCGTATTTTAGTACTCAACAAGGATTGTGCGAAAGAGAGTACGGGCCACGGCTCACCAATGCCACTGCTTACCCACGGGGGCCCAGGAAGAGCAGGAGGCGGAGAAGAAATGGGCGGAAAACGCGGCGTATTGCATTACTTACAGCGCACAGCCATTCAAGGGCACCCGTCTACTATTACCGCCATTACCCAACAATTCCAGGTAGGAGCTGAAATGCCAGAGGCGCAACCACATGTTTTTAGGAAGCATTTCGAAGAATTAGTAGTTGGAGAAACTGTTTTTACGCACAAACACACTGTTACGGACGCTGATATTGTCAATTTTGCCAATGTTTCAGGAGACAATTTTTATGCGCACATGGATGCCACCTCACTAGAGGGGACCATTTTTGAACGTCGCGTGGCGCATGGTTATTTCATTTTGTCAAAAGCCGCGGGCTTATTTGTAGACCCTAAGAAAGGGCCTGTGCTGTTAAATTACGGCATTGAGGAAGCACGCTTTACCAAGCCAGTATATCCTGGTGCTACAATCGGTGTGCGCTTCACGGTGAAAGAAAAGGTTGACCAAGAAAAGCGCAGCCCCGAGGACATTTCAAAAGGAATAGTTAAGTTTTTGGTCGATGTATACGACGAAACCGGAGAAACGGTAGCGCTTGCTACAATTCTTACCATGGTCAAGAAATTCAATCAAGACTAAACGCTCAGGCGTCTCATTATTTTTCTTCTTCGGCGAACTCTATTTCGAGTTTGTCTACGTCGTAATCGGTCTCTTCGTTGTATATATCGAAGAAAGGCTCTTGGAAAGAGCGCATGCTAAATTTGCGTTCTAAGGTGAGCAACAAGGCAGGAAGGATAATAAGGTTGGTTGCCATACCGACCATAATAGTTATGGACACCAGTAAGCCCAGTGCTTTTGTGCCGCCAAATTGCGAAAACACAAACATTAAAAAGCCGAAAAACAAGATCACTGAGGTGTAGAAAATACCGAGTCCGGTTTCGCGCAGTGAATGTAAAATAGCAAATCGAACATCCCATCCGTGCTGCTTTAATTCGTTTCGGTATTTTCCGAGGAATAAAATAGCATTATCAACGGTGATTCCTAGTGCAATCCCAAAAACCAAAATAGTGGATGGTTTAAGTGGAATTTGAAAGTACCCCATGATTCCGGCTGTAAAAAGCAAAGGAATGATGTTCGGAATCATAGAAACCAAAATGATTCTAAATGATCTAAACAAGAATGCCATCATGATTGCAATAGAAATGACAGCAAAAATGAGGCTTTGTAAGAGGTTCACAAAAAGGTATTTGGTTCCTTCCGTTTGCACGACTTTAATACCCGTGAACACCAAATCATAAGACTCTGCCTCAATGGCTTTTCTGAGATTTTTGTTGAATTGGGCCGTCCCCATATACGACTTGATTTTGTCGGGGTTCATGTCAAAGGCCATTTGTTTTTGATCATTGCCGTTAGAAACCAGGGCAGTCAGGTTATTAAATACGCCTGTGTGTTCATAAATTATGCTATCCATGGCGCCAGCACTTCCCTTTACAATCTTGCTATATAGACGCTCAAGTATGGGTTTGTTTGGGTTGAGGATTTTTTCGGTCTTTATTTTAAGCGCGTCTAATGTAGGACCAACTTTATCGATACTGAGGTCTTTCATTTGCATGCGGATGCG
>JBJTNX010000176.1:0-2853 GCA_046074325.1 Sphingomonadales bacterium | reverse complement strand
ATTTCATGAAAGCCTTATTTTTCTCCTTTCTTTGTTTTTTGAGTTTTGCAACACACGCTCAAAACATCATCATCCATATCGACGGTCAAACCAACGACATCTCTGGTCAAACCCATACTGCTGTTGCTCCTTCGAGCGCGTCATTCGACATCCCTTTTGATGTTGTCAATAACACTGGTTCGTCTGCTCAATGGCGCATTACACGAAAACAACTCAGCGTCCCTGCCGGCTGGACCGACGCCCTATGTTGGGGGCACTCCACAGATCCTTTCGGCGGCACTTGCTACTCTTCTGGTCAAATGAACAGCAACCCATGGACAACCCCAGGGACTCAAACGGTTTTATTTACCATCAACGACGGCGAATACGGCAAAATGAAAGTATCTGTAGATCCCGAAGACAACACATTCGGGCAAGCACACTACCGTTATTACATCACCACAAACGGCCTTAACATGCTCGATTCTGTTGACCTCATTGTCGATTACCTTGCTGCAACAAAGCCTGCGGTAAAAGAGGAAATAAGCATTACAATTGCCCCCAATCCAAGCACAGAATTTGTAAATATTCAATTTACTGGAACTGAACAATTGCAACTTAAAATGGTAGATGCCCTTGGAAATGTAATTTCTAGAGAAGTTCTTACTTCTAATCGCAAAATCAATGTCAGTGACCTGAATAGCGGTATTTATTTCTTGGTCTTTGAAGCGCCGGGTTCAAAAAGTATTACCCGTAAACTGGTTGTCAGACACTAATGTCCAAACGCAAGAAGCCCAAAGCTCCCACAACACAAGCCCCCAGAAAAAAATCAGGCATCACCACACTTGTGATGCGTATTTTTGAGCAAAATCCTGGAGTAGAACTAACTCACAAACAAGTGGCTACGCTTCTCGATGCACGAGATGCGCGTGCACGTCAAGTCGTTTTTGAATCATTGAGCACCCTCTCCAATAAAAAGGCAATTCAAAGAATCAACCATCATACCTACAAATTAGCAGGGGCAAGTAATTTGCTAGAAGGAACCATCTCTATTACCCAACGTGGAGCGGGATTTGTTACTGTTCAAGGTCATCAAAAAGACATCTACATCGGCCCATCCAATATTGGCCAAGCGCTCAACGGTGACACCGTCAAAGTACGGGTTTTTAAACAGGGAAATAGTCGCGACGAAGGCGCAGTCACCGAAGTCACCGAGAGAGACCGTATTCAGTTTGTTGGCACCATCCAAATCCGAAACAACGACGCACTAATGGTGCCTGACAACCCAAGAGCGGGCGTCGAAATTAAAATTCCACTCGACAAACTCAACGGTGCGCTCAACGGCGAAAAAGCCTTGGTCAAAATTACCGTTTGGCCAAAAAGTGCTGATAGACCCTACGGAGAAGTCCTCGTGCGGCTCGGTAAATCAGGCAGCAACGAAACTGAAATGCTGTCTATTCTTTATAATCAAGGTATCAATCCGATTTTTCCAGATAGCGTAATGGCCGAAGCTGAGCAAATCGGCATCGATCTCGACCCCAAAGAAGTAGCTAGCAGGCGTGATTTCCGACCTGTCCTTACTTTTACAATTGACCCCTTTGACGCAAAAGATTTCGATGACGCCATTTCATATCAAGAATTAGAAAACGGGCATTTTGAAATTGGGGTTCACATTGCAGATGTCAGTCATTATGTACGTCCAGGTTCTGCCATGGATCAAGAAGCCTTGTTGCGCTCGAATTCTGTCTATCTCGTGGACCGTGTTATCCCTATGCTGCCCGAACAGCTCAGCAACTTGGCATGCTCATTGCGCCCACACGAGGATAAATTTGCTTTTTCTGCCGTATTTGAAATTGATGAAAAAGGGAAAATAATTAAGGAGTGGTATGGCAAAACTGTAATACATTCTGACCGCCGTTATACCTATGAAGAAGCACAAGAAATTCTTGAAGGCAACGCTGGAGACCACGAGAACGTGCTCAGAAAAATCGATGCACTCGCTAAAATTTACCGCGGACAAAGACTCAAAAACGGCGCACTCAGTATAGAGTCAGAAGAAATGCGCTTCAAGTTAAACGATGAGGGCAATCCCGATGGCGTTGTGATCAAAACATCGAAAGACGCACACAAACTAATTGAAGAATTCATGCTGCTCGCCAATCGCAAAGTAGCTGAATTCCTTTCTCCAAAAAAGAAAGGGCAAGAAAACTTCCCAATGATCTACCGTGTCCACGATACGCCAGACCCATCGAAAATGGAACTATTCGCTGTCTTCATTGAAAAATTTGGACATAAGGTAGATATACATGACCCGCTAAACATTGCAAAAAATCTCAACGCGCTCTTCGAAGAAATTCGAAATGAAAATGAATTTTCTCTGGTTCAATCAATGGCCATTCGCTCGATGGCGAAGGCGAGTTACGATACAATTAATATTGGGCACTACGGCTTAGCCTTTAAACATTACACGCATTTCACTTCGCCCATCCGACGCTATGCCGATTTAGTGGTACACCGCATTTTACAAGAAGAGCTCACCACAAAAAAACATAAATATGGCAGCGAACTCGGTGCCATTTGCCAGCGCATTTCAAAAAATGAACGCAAAGCGGCTGAGGCTGAAAGAGAATCGACCAAATTCTTTCAATCTTTGTATGCAATGGAATTCGTAGGAGAAGTTTTTGAAGGTACCATTTCTGGAATTGCCGAACATGGTATGTTTGTGAGAATGGACGAAAACTTTTGCGAAGGTATGGTCCCTATGATAGCCATTCCGGGAGATCGTTTTTATTTCGACCAAGAAAAATTCCAATTATTCGGTGCTAAAACCAAAAGAACTTACCAGTTCGGTGACAGGGTCAAAGTGCGAATTGA